>JBKPLM010000194.1:0-5775 GCA_046731655.1 Verrucomicrobiota bacterium
GGTCTTACACTTGGCGGCGGCTATGGGATGTTTGCTAGAAAATGGGGTTTGACATGCGACCATCTGTCCAGAGTCAAAATGGTGGATGGCACCGGCACAATCCGTGACTCAAACGAGGAACCGGATTTGCTCTGGAGCTCGCGCGGCGGTGGAAATGGCCATTTCGGAATCGTGACCGAACTAACGTTTAACACGCGCCCCGCCCCGGCACTATTTTCGGCATGGAAGTTTCGCGCGTACAGACTCGATTCGAAACGCGCCACGGCTTTGCTGGAGACCTGGTTCGAAGCGAGCGCCAATTTGCCTAACGAGGCGTTTTCGGCCTGGATCATGAACGGCAGTCAGGTCACCGTGCTTGTCACCACCATCGGTTCGCGAGAGCAAAAAGGGTTGGTGACGTTCCGTCGCCGGCTCGCCGGCCTAACGAAGAAAGCCACGTCTGCGGTCCCTTCTCCTCTAAAGAAATCATTGTCCTGGTATTATGGAGATCCGGGTCCGGTTTATTTTAAAAATGCCAGTGCCGGATATTACAAAGAAATGGCCGACATCGGACCTGCGTTGCCAAGTATTTTCGAAGAAGTCTTAAGCGTTCCGGGCCTGGTGTTTCAGATTAATACTTTGGGCGGCGCCATTTCCAACGACGTGGAAGGGGCCTATCCACATCGCGCTTTTCCTTACCTGGGCGAGTCGCAGGCATACTGGGCATCGCCCTCGCATGCGGCGGTTCTTCAGGAGGCGATAGGCCGGATGCGCGTTCATATTGCGCAAGCCGGGGTCATACGCCATTACGCAAACTATCCTGATCTTGCTTTCAACGATTGGCCAACGGCTTACTACGGCGCAGAAAATTACGCGCGCCTCCAGCAATTGAAACAGCGGTACGATCCTGAGAACCGCATCCATCATCCGCAAAGCGTGCAGCCGAGCTGTGGGAACAGCGAGACAGAAGGTAAAGCTGCGAGGTAGCAGCGAGCTAGTGCGGGCAACGAGCGAGTTTCAATTAAACGGCCCGATTGATTAAGGAGGACACAGGTTCCCCGAAAATCGGAAATTCCGATGCGAGTCAGCGCATCTTGGTACCGGCGCTTTTACATTCATCAATTTTCAGATTAGCTCTCAGGAGGTTTTCCCAGACCTTGAACGCTGATCATGGTCAGCTTCGTCAACGCCTTCCTGAATCAATTTCTCCGGGATGTTTTCCTCATCTTCAGGGCGCACCGTCGGAGCTTTCTCGCCCGAGGACACAAGCGGCATGTACCAGTCGCGACCGGCGTCCTCTTTAGTCGGGGGCTTCTCTGAGCCTGACGTAGGGCCGGTCAGATCTTCGCGAGCGCGAGTGCGGTCGAGATCATTTGGCTGTGCACGTCCATCGCTGCGCGCGATGTCGCGCGCCCGCTTCTCGACCATCTGCGGCGTAACAGTTCCTAGTCCTTCGGTGCCACGAAGGATTTTTCTCTGCGGTGCTTCATCCATAGTTGTATTCAGATTTCGCGTCAGAAGTAGCTCGCGGCTGGGTTCTAGTCCGAATGAACAATTCGAATCTCTTTGCAAAATGAAAGGATCGCTCGTGCAGGAACGTTTTCTGCCAAAAAAAAGCGCCCCGCGTTACGAGCGGAGCGCTTTTGTGTCACGCAGAGGATGCGCTACTCAACCTCAATAAACTCCGGATCGCCCGCGCAGATCACCCGCTCCGTATAAACAAAGCCGTCCACGTCAACCGCGACCCAGCAGCCATCCACGAACACGAAGTACGAGTTTCCGATCAAGCGGACATGGTTCGCCCCGAATCGTTGGACGAAGAACTCCTTCGGATGCCGCCCAAGACTGAACACCTCGCTGTGACGCGACTTGAACTCTTGCACGTTCACCTTCGTGGATTGATTTACGTTCGTCTGGCTCCTCGACTGATTCACGTTGGTCTGGCCCGTGCTCGAACGTGCCCCAGGTTGAGTCCTGTTTACGTCCGGAGCCTGACCCTTAACGTCCGTCTGTCCACGTACGTTTGTGCCCGTTTCAGGTTTTGCCTGCGGTTTGTTCTGCTCCTGCGCGGGGCGCATCTTCTTCCCTTTCGCCGGCGCAGTAGTCTGTGTTTCCTTCGTCTGCCCCTGCTGCCCCTGCGTCTGTTGCGGCTCCGTCTGGCCTAACGCCATGAGCGGTAGCCCCAATAGTACTGTTAATGTCAGTATCCTCATTATCCCTCCTTTCCCTGTAATTCGTATCTCCCAAAACTTTTGGCCCCCGGATCGCTCAATATCATGCCGCAGCTGACCCGCTGGGCTTGGAAAATTATTTTTTGGATCAACGTCTCGACTCAACGCATTTCCTTACTGAAAGGCGATTTAAATCAAGAACATCAACTCTGATCCCATGCTCGCTTTCATCTTCGACATTGACGGTACCCTGGTCGATTCCAACGAGCTGCACGTCGATTCCTGGGACCGCGCATTCCGCCGGTTCGGCAAACAGTTTCCTCGGGAAAAGTTACGCTCCCAGATCGGCAAAGGCTCCGACCAATATTTACCCGAGTTTCTTACGCCGGACGAGATCGATCGTTTCGGCAAAGAGCTGGATGATTACCGGTCCGATCTGTTCAAAAGAGCATATCTCCCAAAGGTCCGACCGTTTCCGAAGGTACGGGAACTTTTTCAGCGAATCCGTGACGACGACAAACGCATTGTGCTCGCCAGTTCCGGTAAAAAGACTGATACGAAATATTACATCGACCTTCTTAAGGTTGACGATCTCATCGAAGGATACGTTTCGGGTGATGATGCCGACATTTCCAAACCTGCTCCCGACATCTTTGCCGCTTCATTGAAAAAGCTTGGCAGTATTTCACCTACTGATGCCATGACGGTCGGCGACACAAGGTTCGACATCGAAGCCGCCAGAAAAGCCGGCCTGAAAACGATTGCGGTTCTCTGCGGCGGAACACCGGAATCAGTTTTGCGCGAAGCGGGAGCAATCGCCATCTTCCGCGATCCCGCCGACTTTCTTGCCCATTACGATGAGCTAATCAAAGGGCTCATGCCTGAGTCCATTCGTGGCCGCATATGATCAACGATCTTTGGTACAAAAACGCGGTGATCTACTGCTTATCGGTCGGTACTTACATGGATTCTAATGGCGATGGGACCGGCGATTTCCGGGGACTAATGCGCCGCCTCGATTATCTGCATGGACTGGGCGTGACCGCGATTTGGTTGATGCCCTTTCAGACTTCGCCTTGCCGGGACGATGGTTACGACGTCTCCGACTATTACAATGTCGACCCGCGCTATGGTACGCTCGGCGATTTCATCGAGTTTACCCACGGCGCAAAACAACGTGGCATTCGTGTTTTGATCGATCTGGTCGTGAACCACACCTCGGATGAGCATCCCTGGTTCAAGCAGGCGCGTTCAGATCCGGACTCGAAATATCGGAATTGGTACGTCTGGTCCAAGAAGAAACCGCCGCAAGCGAATAAAGGGATGGTGTTTCCCGGAGTACAAAAAACCACGTGGACCTACGATCGCGAAGCCAAAGCCTGGTATTTCCACCGATTTTACGATTTCCAGCCCGATCTCAATACCTCAAATCCGGAAGTGCAGGATGAGATACTTAAAATCATGGGCTTCTGGATTCAGTCAGGCGTCTCCGGATTTCGGATGGATGCGGTCCCGTTCATCATCTCGACCAAGGGACCAACCGTGCGAAAGCCCAAGGAGCAGTTCGATATGCTGCGTGTGTTTCGCGAATTCCTGCAGTGGCGGCAGGGCGACTGCATCGTGCTGGCCGAAGCCAATGTGCTGCCCGAAACCGACATGGATTACTTCGGCGAGGACGGCGATCGCATGCACATGATGTTCAACTTTCAGGTCAACCAAAACTTGTTCTACGCGTTGGCTGCGGCCGATACGCGCCCGCTGATCAAAGCATTGAAAGCCACCAAACCGCGGCCAGCAACGGCGCAGTGGGGAATCTTTCTGCGAAATCACGACGAACTTGACCTCGGGCGCTTGCAAGAGAGACAGCGGCAAACCGTGTTTAAAGCTTTCGGGCCAGACAAGAACATGCAGCTTTACGATCGTGGGATTAGACGCCGGCTTGCTCCGATGCTCGGCGGCGATCAGCGCCGGCTTAAGCTGGCCTACAGCTTGATGTTCACACTACCGGGAACACCGGTGGTTCGTTATGGCGACGAACTCGGTATGGGCGACGATCTCAGGCTGCGGGAACGCGCCTGTGCGCGGACTGCGATGCAATGGTCGGACGAACCGCACGGTGGATTTTCCAAAAACGCAAAACCGCACATCCCTATGATCGATGAAGGACCTTACGCGTATCAACACATTAACGCAGCGATCCAGCGGCGCGATCCGGAGTCAATGTTGAACTGGACCGAGCGCATCATTCGAATGCGCAAAGAAGTTCCAGAGATTGGCTGGGGAGATTTTACCGTCTTGAAAGTCCGCGATCCTGCCGTTCTCGCTCTGCGGTATGATTGGCGCAACAATTCCGTGCTGTTTTTACACAATCTTCACGAACAACCGCGCGAAATTCTCGTGGATCCTGGCGTTAAGCGCGAACAGAGCAAACTGCTGGTTAATCTACTTGCTGAGAACCACAGTCGAGCTGACAAATCCGGCAAACACCGCATTATGCTGGAAGGCTACGGCTACAGGTGGTACCGGATCGGCGGACTCGACTATCTGCTGCGTCGAACCGACATCGATCAAAAGGATACGAACACAGATTGAAAAGCCGCCGAGGCATTCCTGCGCTCGGCGGCTTGTCGTTGATAGCTTACCCTATCCCATCCCGAGAGAATCGAGCGTCGGCTGGTCGATCGCCGCCGTCGTGGTGAGCCCATTGTCGGCCTGGTACGCGCTGAGCGCCTCCCGGGTCATCGGCCCAAGCAATCCATCCACCTCACCTCGGTAATAACCCATGTCTTGCAGCACGGCTTGCACGTCGGCGATCACTCTATCCGGCGGCTCAGCACGGTGACCGACATAGATCGGTCCGTCGTAGGCATAATATTCGGCTGAAGGATCGAAACCCCATGCCGGATACCAGTAGCCGTTGTTCCAGAAGTAGTAACCGCCACCGATCAACTCCACGCGATTGTAATGCGATCGATACCAACCCTGATCGTGCCGTTCCGGACGATAGGAGCGGAATACTTCATATTGCGGACCCTGCCACTGTTCGCTTCTTTCAATCCGGCGGTTTTGGTTAAAGGTAACCGCCGGAACCTGCTGCGGTTTTGGCTGCGCACGGAAGTTCGCGTGCTGCGATTTGATCTGCTGCACCTTTTGCGGATCCGGCTTTTTCGCTGCGCCCGCCGCTTTAACTTGCTTGCCGGCTGGCGAAGCTGGAGCTGGCGGAGCTGCAGTCGCCCCCGCCGTTGGTGTCTTCGCACTTGGAGAAGGAGTCGTCGGTGTCTTCGCACTTGGAGAGGGCGATTTCATTTCTTTCCTGCGCTCCTCAGCCTGCTGTTTCGCGGCGGGCGACGGCGCGCCTGTCCGTTGACCCGAAACATCGGCTCGAGGGGTAGTCGCAGGTTGCCGGCCCGCTGGAGTTTTTTGGCCCTTTCCTGCACCGGGCTCGTTCGTAACTCCTCGATCGGTAGTCGCGCCGCGTCCCTTCATCGCTCCGGGTTGCTTCGCGGGCGGGGTCTCGGGCTTCGCCGCTTTCCCCTTTGGCTGTTGTGCTTCAGTCGTGCGCGCTTTTTCCGGGGCGCGCTTGCCCTTTGCTGGTGATTGCTGTTCAACTGGTTGCTGCGCCAGC
>JBKPLM010000195.1:0-2878 GCA_046731655.1 Verrucomicrobiota bacterium
CCCCCCAGCTTGTGGAGCTTTTAACGTGGGGAAGTTGGTCACCGGACAAAACTGCGCTGACCATTCTGCTCACGCGCATCATGTGGCCCTTCATGTTGTTCGTATCGCTTGCGGCGCTGGTGATGGGCATGCTCAACGCGAAACACGTTTTCGGCCCGCCGGCGATGGCATCGAGTTATTTCAATCTTGGTTCAATCATCGGCGGCGTTGCAATTGGATGGTGGCTTGATCCAAATTTCGGTGCACGCTCGCTGGTAGGATTGGCAATCGGGACGCTGATCGGTGGCGCCTGGCAATTAGCAGGACAATTTCCGTCTCTTTGGCGCGTTGGCTACAAGTATCACGCCGATTTTCACTGGCGTGACGAAGGCGTGCGCACAGTACTCACTTTAATGGGGCCTGCGGTGATTGCGGCGAGCGCGGTGCAGGTAAATGTGCTCATCAACAGCGGATTCGCCGCCAGTCTTGGCAACGGTCCGGTCAGCTGGTTGAACATCGCGTTTCGGCTGATGCAATTGCCTCTGGGAATTTTCGGTGTGGCGATTGGAACAGTTACTCTTCCATTGGTATCGAAAAGCGCGGCCGTTGGAAACGTGGACGAGTTTCGCGCGATTCTAGCCCGTGGGATACGACTCGCATTTCTGCTCACTATTCCATCGGCGATTGGGCTGGCGATGTTTGCCTCGCCAATTATCAGCGTGATTTATCAACACGGGCGATTCACAGCGGAAATGACGCGCGAGACTTCCGGTGCCCTGGAATTTTACGCAGTCGGTCTTGTTTGTTATGCCGGCCTGAGGGTGTTAACGCCTGCCTTTTACGCGATCGGCAAACGCAATACGCCAATGATCATCAGTTTCCTTGCGATTGGCGCGAACCTTTTTCTGAACTGGCTTTTTACATTTCGGCTTGGCTGGGGACATCGTGGTCTGGCATTTTCGACGAGCCTGGTTGCAACAATCAATTTCCTGTTGCTTTACGCGCTGATGCGACTCCATGTGCGAAGGCTGGAAACACGGCAACTGCTAGTTGGCCTCGGAAAAATGTGTCTTGCCGGCGCACTGCTGGCACTGATTTGCTGGGCGGCAAATTATTGGTGGCTTGGTGCGTGGGCGCAGTTGCGCTTTTTTCCAAAGTTATGCGAGCTGCTGGTCGCGATCGCGGTCGGTGCAGCGGCATTCTTTGGCTGCGCTTACCTGTTACGCGTAAGCGAAGTGCAGGACATCGTGGATATCTTTCGCCGGCGGTTGCGCAATCGCAAATTGTAGGGCGTCTGTGTCAGACGCCAATCCACGCGATGGCGTTTCACAGAATGGAGCCGCGGGGACGCGAGCGACATGGACGGACAGCTCGTTAGAGCGAGAGAGCGGAAGCGAGCGAGTCAAACGCCCTACAATCATCCCAGCGCCTGATCGAGGTCCTCGATCAGATCGTCGGCGTTTTCGAGGCCGATCGATAATCGCAGGAGGCCTTCGGGCGAAGTTGTTCCTGCTCCCTCTATCGATGCCCGGTGTTCGATCAAGCTTTCCACTCCACCAAGACTCGTTGCGCGGGTGAAGATTTTTGTTTTGGCGGCCACTGACATTGCCGCGTCACGGCCGTCCTTGACCTCAAACGAGAGCATCCCGCCGAACAACTTGTCCTGCCTGCCCGCCGTGGTGGGAGCATTAGTCGAACAGATCGACATCTGCCTTGCGGCAATCTCGTGTCCAGGATGCGACTTCAACCCGGGATAGTGGACGCGCGCAACTTTTGAGTGTCGGGAAAGAAATTGGGCGACTCTCATCGCGTTTTCCGAATGCCCGCGCATGCGCCACGGCAACGTGCGCATGCCACGTAGAATCAGCCAGCAATCGAAAGGAGAGGGGACTGCTCCACCCTCGTATTGAATACTGCGGATACGTTGGAAAAAATCATCTTCCACTTTGGAAACGACAATTCCTCCGAGAACGTCACAATGGCCGCCGAAATATTTTGTGGTGGAATGCATGATTAGATCCGCACCCAGATCGAATGGCCGCTGCAGCGTTGGCGCCCAGGTATTATCACAAACGCAAATGGCACCCGCTCCGTGCACAATCTGCGCAACAGCGGCAAGATCGACAATTTTTAACAGTGGATTGGATGGGGTTTCCATCCAGGCGAGCTTTGTCTTCGAGCCTAGCGCCTTTTCAACCGCACGAAGATCACTCATATCGACAAAGCTGATGTCGAGTCCCCAGCGCCGGAAAATTTCTCGCAGTAATCGCGATGTTCCGTAGTACGCATCCACGTGCGCGAGGACGTGATCGCCGGGCGCCAGCGCCTGAAAGATCGACATGCTTGCTCCCGTCCCAGAGGCGAAAGCTGCCGCCGCCCCGCCGCCTTCCAGTGCGCTGATTCCCTGTTCGAGGGCCTGGCGGTTTGGATTGTTGTTGCGCGTGTACATGAACCCGCGCGAGTACGTGCCCTCGGGGTCGCGCTCGAATGTCGTTGAAAGATGAATCGGCAATGCAACCGCGCCCGTCGCCGAATCAACGATGTGGCCCGCGTGGACAGCTAAAGTTTCAATTCTCATTTTGGTTGATTTTTCGTACGGACGCTACGGGTTGCAAATGCGGTTGTCGAACTTATGCTGTTGCGGCTTTCGGGGTTAACTCACGAAAGCTTTCGGAGTTGACGGCTCCATTTGCCCAGCGCAAATAGCAACTGCATTTTGGCGACCGACCGGTTTAGCCTGCGAGTTTATTTTCATGAGTATCTACAAGGACGACGTATTTCGAATGGCGTGTGACCAATTTCAGGTCATCGCCGATTACTTGAGCATCGATAAGAATGATCGCGAACGGCTGATGTTTCCAAAACGCGCGATCGCCGTGACCCTGCCAGTGCACATGGA
>JBKPLM010000196.1:0-6961 GCA_046731655.1 Verrucomicrobiota bacterium
ACCCCGGGCTGATCGCACACGGTGAAAGTTTGTTGTCTATCTTTCAGCCGACGCGCCGCGTTTTTGACCACGGCAAACGCTTCGGGCAAGATCTCATCCAGCTTTTTCCATTGATCCTCCAGCTCGGGAATTTTGGAGAGCTCTTCCTTCCACGCTGCGGTCTTGGCGCGCAACGCATCGTCGGACAAGCTCTTAAACTCCTCATCGAATTCGTTGATTCGGCGGACTATCGGCGCCAGCCGCTTGAGCTCGCGCTGATTCTTCGACCCAAGAATTTTCTTTAAAATCCAACCAACCATTTGAGCCGTTAATATCGATCAGATTCTCCCAGTATCAATTACTGGTAGGGACGGATCGCCGAGCCGTCCGATCTGTTTGAGATTCAACGGCGCGCCCGGCCGTTTCGACGAGCTCAAGGTCCCGAGCCTGTCGAGGGACGGTCCCGCCCTACCATGTCGTTGTGTCAGCTCGCTTTGCAGCTAGAATCGCGGGCATGAAGAAAATCATTTCCACAAGCGAAGCCCCGGGGGCGATTGGCCCCTATTCGCAAGCGGTGCGGAGCGGAGGTTTGCTGTTTTGCAGTGGCCAAATCCCGCTCGACCCAAAAACCGGCCAGATTGTTCCCGGCGATATCACTGCGCAGACCCGACGCGTGCTCGACAACATCGCGGGCGTTTTGAAGGCCGAGGGGCTAACTTTCGACAATGTCATTAAGACAACCATTTTCCTCACCAGCCTTGGCGATTTCCAGACCGTTAACGAAATTTACGGCTCGTATTTCAAACAGGATCCGCCCGCCCGTTCCACTGTCCAGGTCGCCGCGTTGCCCAAGGCGGCGAATGTAGAAATCGAAGTCATCGCGATAGCAGATGAGGGAAGACAGGAAACCGCATATGACACCTCCGGGTAACACGGATAATGGAGGGGCGAGCTCTGCGAGCCCCGGCAGCGGCGTCGCAGAGCTCCGCCCTCCATGGTAATGCCGACATCTTCATGAGCGACGACCTTCTCGCCCTTTTCCGCAAGACCGGCGCGCTGCTGGATGGCCACTTCATTTTGCGCTCCGGCTTGCACAGCCGCGAGTATTTCCAATGCGCCTTGCTTCTTCAGGACACCGAGGTCGCAGCGAAAGTTTGTGGATGGCTCGCAGATAAACTGCGCAAATTTGATTGTGACACGGTGATCTCCCCTGCCCTCGGCGGAATCATCGTCGGGCAGGAAGTCGGGCGTTCGTTAGGTAAGCGCCACATTTTTGCCGAGAAAGACGAGGGCAAGCTCGTCTTGCGGCGCGGTTTTCAAATTTTGCCGGATGAAAAGTTCGTCGTTGTCGAAGATGTGGTGACCCGCGGCGGACGCGTACAGGAAACAATCGACATCGTCCGCGCTCACAACGGCATCGTTTCCGCAATCGGAGTGATTGTCGATCGCAGCGGCGAAACGAAACCAAATTTCGGCTGCCCGTTCGTAAGTCTGGTCGAAATGACTGTTGAGAATTTTCCCGCAGACAACCTCCCACCCGATCTCGCCAAAATCCCAGCAGTCAAACCAGGCAGCAAATAGGCCGAAATGGTAGGGTGCGACCGTCCCTCGACAGGCTCGGGACCTTGAGCTCGTCGAAACGGCCGGGCGCGCCCGATCACGTCTTGTACCCGATCGGCTGCCAGCGATTATGGCGCAATACGATCCGTGAGCGTGTCGGTGTGAAAATCGGTGTGGTCACGCAAACGGGACCAGGGACTATCCTTCTTGGTAGTCTGCGGCACACTAGCTTTTTCACCTGTGGCAAAGTCGTCCCACGAATTGTAGCGAGCGATCGCCAGGAACGTCCATGGACCGCCTTCCAGGTGTTGCATCAACACGTTGCCAGCAGTTGTATCACTCGGCCCGCTCGGCGCTTCGCTCAGCATCTTTTCTAATTGCTCGCGGTGACCGGGAGCAGGACGATAGTAAGAGACAGAATAGACGGAGCCCGAACTCTTCGATGCTGAGTCGCCGTCAATACCCATCGCGCGAGTGAACTCTTCCCATGAGGGACCGTTCACAAAAGTATCGTTGTGCCACGCGCTCAAATCACGTTTGTCAGGAGGCACAGTTGTCCCAGCAGCTTCAACGGTCGCTTTCGGACCCAGATGCGTGATCACAACATAATCCCAAGCGTCGCCATCTTGATGGCGAAGGACGATGAGGTGATCTGGCATCGGTGCTTTGGGATCAGGTGTCTTAAGCCAATCGCCCAATTGAACCGCTTTGCCGAGAGCTGCCTTGGTAAAATGGACATGATAAACGTCGGTGCGTTTGCCAGCCCCGGCGATCTTCTCAGTCCCGCCGGGCTTTGGCGTGCCTTGAGCCTGAACAAATGTTACAGGCAAGAGCATAGCTAACATGATGACGATAATAGTTATTAGTGATTTCATAGTTATTCCTGTTTCTGATTGTAGGTTGGATCGAAGCTTGGAGGATATGGGACTTTGGTCTTACATCCGGCTGTGAGCCGGGGTTCACTGAACGGCCCCTACCTCGGATTGTTGAGCACCGTTTGCGGTGCAGGTCTGTTCAGTTCTACTTTGTCGCTCACTTTTTGAATAAACGCCCGTTGCTCTTTTAGTTCCGCTTTAAGAGCATCAATTTCTTTCTGCTGTTCCTGCACTGTGCGGTGCTCTTTAAGGAACTCGTTGAGCAACATCGCGTTCACCGCGTCGTAGCGCACTGTGTAAGCCTTTCCGTCCGCATCGCGCGCCACGAGATCAGGGTTGATCTTTTCCACGGCTTCGGCCATCAGGCCAAACTGCGGAGTAGCATCGGGATCAATCTCTTTCTTATAATGGAAGGTAACTGGCTTTAGTGCCAGGATCGCTTCACTCGCTTTGTCCATTGGTTTGATCCCGTCCTTAAAGCGCTGCGACGAGCTCCTCGTGCCAAGCCGACCATTGGCATCTACGAAAACTGGTGCACCTCTGGAAATGGTTGTGCCACTGATGCCCGCGATATATGTGTTCGTCTGAGTTCCCTGCGTGCCGATTCGGATGACATTCGACTCGACCGAGACACCTTCATTCTTGATATAAATATTGTTATCGCCAGAGGTGAGATTTGATCCGGCGCCCGCGCCCAAGGCCGTGTTGCCGAACACGGAGCCGGTGGTGAAGCTAATCAGAGCGTTAATGCCGACAGCTGTATTCCAGTTGCCATCGGTGTTGCTGACGAGCGCATCTTCACCAATAGCAGTGTTGCAACAAGCCGTGGTGTTGTTAGCGAGGGCGGATTCACCATTGGCCGTGTTGAAGTCGCCGCTAGTGTTGCCCTGCAGGGCGTTGTACCCGGTAGCTGTATTGTAGGAGCCGGTTGTGTTGCCATTGAGCGTCCGAAAACCAGTTGCCGTGTTAAAGCTGCCGGTGGTGTTAAAGCCGAGCGTATCCACACCGAAAGCATGGTTGCCGTAGCCGGTGGTGTTGTTAAAGAGCGCGTGCCAACCGACGCCTTCATTGTCGTCTTGGATGTTGTTCGCCAGCGCCTGATAACCAACGGCCGTATTGTGGACATTACCGGTAATGCTATAAAGCGCTTCAAACCCGATGGCCGTGTTCTCAACGCCGGTCGTGAGGCTAAAGAGCGCATACGCACCAACAGCCGTGGTGTTGTCCATTTGGTTGCTGTAAAGCGCATTCCAACCGACCGCTGTGTTGAAGCTGCCGGATGTGTTGCTAAAGAGCGCTTGGGAACCAAAAGCGGCGTTGAAGCCACCATTGTCGTTGGAAATCATCGTATTAGTGCCGTTGGCTGTATTAAATGCGCCGCCGATGTTGCTTAAAAGAGCCCACACTCCAGTGGCGGTGTTTGTTCCTCCGGAAGTGTTATTATAAAGCGCTTGGAAACCAATGGCCGTGTTGAAATTGCCGGTTGTCAGGCTGAACAGCGCATCATCACCTTCAGCCGTATTCCCCCCGGGATAGCCTCCGTCCGGTGGTGGATCAACTGCCCGGACTGCGGGCGAAAGTGCAAAGCAAGCGAGGGCGAGCGCGGCGAGGGATGGATAGACAATGTGTGTGATTGTTTTCATGTTTTTTCCTTTCATTGTGGCTGTGCGGGGTCTGCCGGCTCAGGAATGCAGAAATCTCCCGACATCTTGGAGAAATCGTGAGGGTAGTCCGGCATCAGGCAAGAATAAGAGGGCGTGGGCCGGCCTGTGTATTATACCTTGGCATAATACGGGAAGGCCGGTGGTCGGGCGGACAAGGCCTGCCGCGCACTAGCGGAGCATAAGCTTCCCAGTTTGCCATAGGACGAATCCCGTTCGTAGTGCGGAGCCATTGAGGAGGCGGGCATTCCTGGCAGTCTATTCGACAGGGCTCGCGCAGCGAGTCCGTCCGGTGCGGACAAGATGGCCGTGCCCCGGCCACAGCACCGATTCGACAATTTGCCGGTCCCGACAGTCGCGGACGATCTCGGTTGCGCGGCGATGCAAAAAGCAAAGAGGGCTCCGCGGTTTTCCGCGGAGCCCTCATGCAGGGGGTTAATTTCTATTGCTTCCGTTATTACGGGCAATGGCCGGGGCCAGTTGAACCCTGGTTGTAGGCGTCCAGAGCGGCGGTAAGCGCGCTCGTATTGGCGGGAGCTATGTATCCGGTACCGAGCGGAGGCACAACCAGTCCGCCGATTAGAGCGTCCGCCTGGGTAACCGTCGATTGAATGTCTGTTGGGTCTGCTCCATTGGCGATGTTGAGCTTTGCCGCGATCAACTGATGCGCGAGCGAGATCAACCCATTGCCGCTGGCTGCCTTACCGAAGATCGCCAGTAGGTCGCCTTCATCGTAACTCACGGTGCCGAGTGTCACGAAGTCTAGCGGCCAGGCGTCTGGATGAGTTTTCCAGTAGCCTTGCGTGAGCGTGCAGCCGTTGCCGCCGCCGCATGCTGCCGTCGAGCACGGGCCGCCGTAGCTGAATGCGCTACGATCATACGTGCGATTTGCGTGCGCGAAAACGCGAAACGCATACTCCGTGCCGCAATCCAGCGGCGTCTCACAGTGGTTAGTTGCCCCGCAAGCGTCGAACACATCGTCGCTGATGGTGACGTTAACCGAGCCACCTGCAGGAAGGTTGAAGCTACTGCACCCAGGCACGCCGGAGAAACTAGCTTTACAAAAGGCAGCTTCGTCCGAAGGCCACACGCCTCCAAGCGCGTCCAGGTCGGACTGCTTCATCCACTGAACGGAAAAGCCAGCCGGCGCTCCTGTCACACCAGCGGTGATCGTCAATGTTATGGAAGCGGGTGTCGAGCCGTTGCACGCGACGGTTAACGGGCTCAACGCCGGTTTGGCAGCACCGTAGAGACTGCTACAGGCCACCAGCGCGAGCGCTATTTTAATGTATGTTTTCATATATCGATTTTTTATTTTCTATTTGGTTGATTTCTTTACTTGTTTTTGCACTAAACTTTTCGGCATTCTGGTCCCGAAAGCACGCGCTTGGGGGGAAAGGATCCCTAGTTTAGTTTTCACTGCCTCTGACAGTAGTTAGCGACAAGCGGCCGCGCTATTGGACCTTAGGTTATTAAACTTTAGTTTAATACGCGGCAAAGACGGGTACCCGGGCTAGCAAGAGATCGAATAGGCTGACTACTGCCTCTATAGTGTGATACGCAAAGGCTGGTAGCAGGCCAGCAAGAGAACTGAGGTCGGAGATCGGAGGACAGAGGTAGGCTCTCAATGGAAGTTAGGCTTTTCCCTGACCTAGAAGACATGCTTCTAACTTGTCGCAGGTAAGAATGGCCAATGCTCGCCACGGACGAGTCCATCCAATTGGTGGACAAGGATGCCTGCCTTCCGGGCAGAGGACAGAAGTGAGAAGTGAAGTGAGAGGCCAGCCTTTACGTTCCGTTGATTCTGCAACGTTCCGTCAACCGAACCAATTCGGCTACGGATTGCACTTTCAGTTTCTGCATCAGGTGGGCACGATGCACCTTGACCGTTTGCTCGACGGTGCCGAGGTCGCCGGCAATTTGTTTGTTCAATTTGCCAGTGACGACATGTTCGAGCACTTCGCGCTCACGCGGTGTAAGCGTGGCCAGGCGCGCGCGGATTTCGGAAAGCTCGGTCTGTCTGCGCCGAAGGGCGCGGTCTTTCTCAATCGCCGCACGAACGGCTGCAAAGAGGTCTTTATCGTTCACGGGCTTGGTGAGGAAATCACTCGCGCCATGTTTCATTGCCTGGACGCTCTTAGGAACGTCACCGTGACCAGATAGAAAAATAATAGGCAGCACACTGCCTTTTGTGGCGAGGATGCGTTGGAGCTCGAGACCGTTGACAGTCGGCATATCGAGGTCGAGTACGAGACAGCCGGGTACGCGCGGATCGTATTGCGTTAGAAATTCCTGCGGCGAGCCAAACGCAGCCACAGCGAAGCCAGCCGCATGCAAGAGTCGCGAGACGGCGCGACGTACCGGCGCGTAATCGTCAACAACAAAGATGGTGGGACTGGGAGGAGCAGGCATCAACCTATCCGGTATTAGTTATCGCTACTTTCCCCTCTGACACACCTCTCCCATTATTAGTTATCGCTACCTTCCTGTCTGACATCCCTATCGACAGACTGAAGTGGAACGTCGCGCCGCAGTCGGCATTGTTCGTGGCCCAGAGTTTGCCTCGATGGGCGGCAATGATGGTGCGACACACCGAAAGGCCCAGCCCCATGCCTTTAGCTTTCGTGGTGAAGAAAGGCTCGAACAATTGTTCCATTTTCTCCTCCGGTATGCCGCTACCGCGGTCGGTGACGGATACTGTCACTGCGCTCGTGCCATTCCGATTCTCAATTGCGGTGCGAATGAGCAGCCGGCGCTCCGGAACGCTGCGATTAGCCATCGCGTCACAAGCATTCATCACCAAATTGACTAAAACCTGCTGAAGCTGTACCGAATCGCCGGTGATAGTGGGCGAGTTCTGCGCGAGTTCAGTATCCACGGTGACGC
>JBKPLM010000197.1:0-8893 GCA_046731655.1 Verrucomicrobiota bacterium
CCTATGTTCCACTAATCAGTTCGGGCGTTGCAGGACCACTGGGCGTTTTGCATCTACCACGTCTCTGGCTCAAGGTTTCCCTTGAGGAGCAGGGCAAACTCGCGCCTGGTTATCCAGGCATCGGAAGAGGTTTCGATGCCATGACTTGCGCCGCGCTCGGGCTCGAAGAGCAGGCAGTTAAGGATTACATCAAACAAAACAAGCCGACTTATCCCGAATTCGAAGCCTGGGTAAAGAAGAACGCCAAGTCACTAAATCGAGACGCTATTGAAAAGC
Organism: Verrucomicrobiota bacterium; assembly: GCA_046731655.1. Taxonomy (GTDB): domain Bacteria; phylum Verrucomicrobiota; class Verrucomicrobiia; order Chthoniobacterales; family UBA10450; genus Udaeobacter. The sequence goes on from JBKPLM010000197.1 coordinate 277, forward strand.
ATAATGCCGCGGTGCGTGGTTACATTCACGATGACGAAACGCGCACGGGGGTTTTGAGTGCGTGCGGTATCGCGGATGAGGCTTCGGCTCCGAAAGACGCGGTGAACCTAAACAATCTCGACGATTGGTACGAGTTTCATCAGGCTGTGTTGAAAGGTTGATCAGTTGTAGAAGTGCTTGTATCAAGCACCTGAATCTCAATTAGGCGCTTGGCACAAGCGTCGCTACACACGGAACGGCCCCATCCTAACCTTTGACGGACGCCCGTGCCGCGTGCGAACATTCGAGGATGCCGCTGAGTCAAACAATCGCACCCGCATTCCGCAAGACCGCTGAAACTTTCGCGGCAGGAGCGAAAACTTTAGCGCAACAATACTTCGTTTCGCCCGAAGTCTTCGCAAAAGAGCAAGACAGAATTTTCTCGAAGCAGTGGGTTTTGGTTGGGCACCAGAGTCAGCTTGCTGAAGCGGGCGATTATTTTGTGGCGTTGGTGGCCGGCGAGAGTCTCATTGCAGTGCGGGATCAAAGATCGGTGATCCGTGGATTTTACAATGTTTGCCGGCATCGCGGAACGCGCTTGAAGGACGACACATGCGGGCATGGCTCTGCGATTCGGTGTCCGTATCATGCCTGGACGTACGGGCTAGACGGGCGATTGATCGGCGCGCCGCACATGGATCAGGTGCCGGATTTCGATAAAGGCGATTATTCGTTGCATGGGGTGAACCTGGCACTTTGGGAAGGACTCATTTTCGTAAATCTGGCAGACTCCCCCACCCCGCTGGAAGAATGGTTCGCGCCACTCAACGGGAAATTCTCCCATTGGAACATGTCGATCTTGCGCGCTGCGAAACGGATTGTGTACGACGTAAAGGCCAATTGGAAGCTGATGTTCGAGAATTATTCAGAGTGTTATCACTGCCCGGGCGTGCATCCGATGCTTTCTAAAGTTTCGCCGTATGATTCGGCGGAGAACGATCTGACCGAGGGTCCGTTTCTCGGCGGCTTCATGAAGATCAATAAAGGCGCCGGCCTGACGATGAGCGGCAAAGCGTGCGCGTTGCCGGTCGGGAAGATCGAGAATCTCCAAGAGGTTTTCTATTATTCGATTTTTCCGAACATGCTCCTCTCTTTACATCCAGAATACGTGATCGTGCATCAGCTTTGGCCGCAGTCGCCGGAGCGGACGCTGATCTTGTGCGACTGGTTTTTTCATCCAGAAGCGTTCGATCGAAAAGATTTCAAACCCGAGGACGCGATCGAATTCTGGGATATGACTAACAAGCAGGACTGGCACGTGTGCGAGTTGAGCCAGCAAGGCATTGCATCGCGTGCATATGAGCCGGGCCCGTACTCGCCGCGCGAGAGCATTCCTGCGGCGTGGGATCGGGAGTATTTGCGCTACGTTTCGTAGCGCCGTGATTCGTTGAAGCGTTAAATCGTTGAAACGTTGAAGCGTTGAAGCGAGCATGAACGTATGCCACCGCTCACGTATGCGACCTATCTCGATCTGGAGAAGCTGCTCGCGCTACAAAAACCGCGCTCCACACCGCCGGAGCACGATGAGACCCTCTTCATCATCATCCATCAGACGTACGAGCTGTGGTTCAAGCAGTTGCTCCATGAGTTTGAAAAGATAAAGAGAGACTTTTCCGCGGGCGATCTTTTCGGCGCGATTCACACATTCAAACGTGTGCGCACAATCATGAAGGTCCTCGTCGCCCAGGTGGATATTCTTGAAACGATGACACCGTCGTCGTTCTCAAGTTTTCGGGACCGGCTCGAGACGGCATCGGGATTTCAATCCGTGCAGTTTCGAGAAATCGAATTCGTGCTGGGATACAAACGCGCATCGACGCTGCATTATCTGAAACCAGATTTCCCAGGGTACGATCGGTTACAGAAACTGCTTGGCGAACGCACCGTGGTCGATCATTTTTATGATTTTCTGGCCACGCGTGGCGCGCAGATTCCGGAAGACTTGAAGAATCGCGACGTGACCAAACCAAATGAACCCGATGAGCGCGTGCAAGAAGAAATGCTACGGCTCTACAAGAATTCGCCTGAATGTTCGATTCTCTTCGAATTGATGACCGATTTTGACGAAGGATTACAGGAGTGGCGTTACCGGCACATTAAGCTGGTCGAGCGAACAATCGGAGCGAAGAAAGGCACGGGGGGCTCACCTGGTGTCCCATTCCTGAAAGAGTCATTGTTCAGGCCCGTTTTTCACGATCTCTGGGCCATCAGACACGAAATGTGAGGGCACCAAGCAAACGCTCAACGCCCAACATCCAACGTCGAAGTCAAAGGCTAAGAAATTCGCGGGCGGTACCAGAAAGCAATTGCGCTTGCTCTTCGGCCGAAAACTCCGTGGATTCGATCAGCTGACCCGATTTTGCTTCGCCTAAGGGGAAAGGATAATCGGAGCCGAGCGCGACGCGTTGCGGCCCGAAAAGTTTGAGCAGAATTTTCAATGCCTCGGCGTCATGAACAAGTGAATCGACATAAAACCGCGCAGGCGTTTTGTCAGTTGCCAGATAACTTCGAGGATTGATCTTGTTATCGATCGCGACTAAATCGGGGCGAACATAAAAGGCGTGCTCGATGCGACCAATGGTGAACGGAAATGCGCCGCCGCCATGGGCGAAGGCCACACGCAATTTTAAAAATCGCTCAAAAACGCCACCGAAGATCATCGAACAAATCGCAAGACACGTTTCAGCTGGCATGCCAACCAGCCAGGGTAGCCAGTACTTGGGCATGCGTTCCTTGCCCATCATGTCCCAAGGATGAACAAAGATAGCGGCGTTCAATTGCTCGGCGGTTTTCCAAACAACGTCGAGCGAACGATGATCCAGGTTCCGGCAATCTGAGCCATGACAATATTCGTTTGGGTCGACATGTGTGCCGATTTCGACACCACGCAAGCCAAGCTCGCTAACGCAGCGTTCGAGTTCCTGCGCGGCAAGATCCGCGTTTTGCAATGGAACCGTCCCCAGACCGACGAAGCGATTTGGATTTTCCCTGACGAATTCCGCGATGTGATCGTTTAAGAATCTTGAAAGATCGAGAGCGTCCTTCGGCTTCGCCCAATAACTAAACATCACCGGCACGGTGGAGAGCACCTGCTTTGAAACGCCAGCGGAGTCCATCTCTTCGATCCGGCGCTTCGGATCCCAAACATTGTCTGTAATCTCTCGGAAGACACGGTCTCCGATCATCATGCGAGCGCAGCATGGCTTGTAATGATCAAGCCTGACGAATCCACTGTAACCGTATTTGGCGTCCAGGTCGGGCCAGTCGCGCGGCAGAATGTGGGTATGGAGGTCGATCTTCATTCAAAAGAGCAAACGTCCAACGCTCAACGTCCAACACTCAACGTCGAAATCAGAAAGGGTCGCACTGTTATTCTTACTCCTGCTCCTGCTCTGCTCTTGATCGAGTACTACAGCGATTTCATCGGCTGCGCCTTATCGACTTTCTTACCGCACTTCTTGCAGGTACGGCGCGCATCGTCATTCCAGAAATCGAGCATTGCCTGGCTGAAATGCTCAACGATGTCTGCGCAGTCGAAATGGATGTCTTCCACCAATGCGCCGCAATTCTCGCAGTAAAAAATAACGTGCTCTTTTTCGCCCGCCGGCCGGCGTCGTTCGACCACCACGCCAACCGTATCCGGTGGCCGCTGTGGCGAATGCGGCACATTCGGCGGGATAAAGAATGTTTCACCTTCTCTGACGATATGGTCTACGATGCGGTCACCTTCGCGAACGCGCACCTTGATGTCGCCCTTTAGCTGGTAGAAATACTCCTCCGAATCAACGAGGTGAAAATCGTTCCACGCGTTGGGCCCTTTGATCACCATCACAAAAAAATCGCGGCCATCGTAGAGATAGCGATTACTCACCGGGGGCTTGAATTTTTCGCGATTTTTTTCGATCCAATTCTCCAAATTAATCGGCGGTTCCACAGTCTGCATCACGCAGAGCGTATTGGGACAAATGCACAGCGTCAAACGGGGATGGCGAACGGCAAAAATAGATGGGCGAAGCCCTGCCAGATTGGGCCGCATAATTTAGTTGAAGCGGCCTAACTAAACGCGGATAAATATCGGCCTTCATGAACTCTGACTGTTTCCTCCGCGTTGCAGGTGCAAGCCTGATCGCCCTGATCATTTGCAGTTGCGAGACTTTTCCAGAGGGCCCCTTTCCTCGCGCGACCGAAGTGGGCTGGTGGAATGATGACGGTGTATCGGGCCCGGCGAGGATCGTCGTTCATGTCGGCGAACAGAAAGCCTACTTTTATAAAGGCAAACAGTTGGTCGGCGAATCGACCGTCTCGACCGGTAAGCCCGGGTTTTCTACGCCGCCGGGAAGCTATTCTGTTGTTTCAAAAAGCCCGGATCACATCTCAACTGTATTCGGCGATTACGTGGATGATTACGGCAACGTGATCCGATCGAACATTGACGCTCGGAAGGACAAGCGTCCGCCAGGCACTCATTTTGATGGCGCCCGAATGCCGTATGCGATGTTTTTCCGGGGCGGTTACGCGATGCACCAGGGGTATGTTCCACCATTCGCCGCGTCGCACGGTTGCATTCGCCTGCCAGGACGAATGGCGGTAAGATTTTTTGAGAACGCCCCCGTCGGCACGCCCGTAAAGGTCACAGAGTAGTTTAAACATCGGCGAAGTCGTAGCCCCCGAAGGCTTTCGGGACGTGCCGGCCGCGCCGAAAATGCATTCGGTTTAGCGGAAATGGCCGATCCGGCTACAGCTCCGAAAGTTTGTGCTAAAGTAAGGTTGCCATATGAATCGGAGCATCATTGATGACAAGCGCAGCGGGGCGATGCGATTGAGCGTCGAAGAACTGCAACGCTACTCGCGTCATCTCATCATGCCCGAGGTTACGTCCGAGGGGCAGAGTCGACTCAAAGCTGCGCGCGTTTTGTGCATCGGCGCCGGCGGGCTCGGATCGCCGGCTGCACTTTATCTGGCAGCCGCCGGTGTCGGGACCATCGGCATTGTCGATTTCGACGAAGTCGATCTTTCCAATCTTCAACGCCAAATTCTTCACGGAACAAAGGACATCGGCCGAGATAAGTTGAAGTCGGCGCGGGATCGCTTGCACGACATCAATCCGCAAATCGAGATCGAATTGCACAAGTGCCGATTCTCCAGTGAAAACGCGTCTCAGCTTGTGGCGAGGTACGACGTGGTCGTTGACGGATCGGATAATTTTCCGACGCGATATTTGTCTAACGATGTCTGCGTTTTCGCGCGCAAGCCGAATGTCTACGGCTCGGTATTCCGTTTTGAGGGGCAAACGACGGTATTCGCGCCTCATCTGGGCGGGCCCTGTTATCGGTGCCTTTTTCCTGAGCCACCGCCACCGGAGTCAGTTCCGAACTGCGCGCAAGCGGGTGTGCTTGGCGTGTTGCCAGGAATTATCGGAATGCTTCAGGCAATTGAGACATTGAAAATGATTTTGGGCATCGGTGAAGCGCTCGTTGGACGTCTTCTCCATTTCGATGCGCTTAAGGTAAAATTTCGCGAACTCAATCTGCGGCGCGATCCGCAATGTCCCGTGTGCGGCGAGAATCCAACAATCTTCTCGCCCATTGACTATGAACAATTTTGCGGCGTGCGCGACAAGGGAGAGATAGCGGAAATGTCCCCCCACGAACTAAAGGGGAGGATGGATGCAGGAGAACCATTTGAATTAATCGATGTGCGCGAACCGTTCGAATACGAAATTGCCCGGATTGATGGCGCAAAATTGATCCCTTTGGGAGAAATTACCGAACGATTAGACGAGCTGAGCGGCAAGCAGCCGATCGTAGTTCATTGCCACAGTGGAACGCGCAGCGCGCAGGCCGCGCGACTGCTGCAGCAGCGTGGCTTTGCTAATGTTTACAATCTTGAAGGTGGAATCGACGCGTGGTCGGACCAGGTCGATCCCGGCGTGCCGAAATATTAAGAGAGGTCTTCATTAAGGCCGCGATTCCAAAGGGGCTGTTGAAGGAGAGTTACTTTAGGGCGACGGCCAATTGCTCGGCACTTGGGACTCCGTGCCATTGAGCTATCAATTCGCGATTTCGTCCGAACACGAAAACGCAGAAATCCGTTGCTCCCTCCGGCTCGCCGAGTTGCGACGACATCGATCCATCAAAATCGGTCGCAACGAAAATGTCTTTTCGCGCATCACGTTCAATCTTCTTTTCCTCATATCGGGCCTGAAGCCGTTTTGCTTCTTCGTTAACGCGGTGCCGGATGAACGCGGTAGCGATCCTTCGCCCAATCGCAGCATGTCTTCTCGCAAAACGAATGATTGTGATCATCCTGTAAACCGGGTTGCCCAGGCAATGTTCCGGGACGCGGTCACCCACGGTGCGCGCCTTTTCTCTATCTGCAGCTGTGGTCAGCACGACTACAGTCACACGTCCGTCAGCTGTAGAATGTTTGTTTCCATCAATATCGACAAAACCGAGAGAGTAGGTTGCTCCGATGGAAAGGCCCCCATGCAGACGCGTTGCAGGAAGCAAAATTAATGTTCCGATAACGAAAAAGAATTGAAGTGTGCGCGGGGTCACAAGTAAGCAAATTGGCGACAATGTCGTGCCCTGACAAGATTCGACCTCCGTGCTCGCTTTTTCCATCATCGGGGAAGATGAGTGCGACTCATGTCTGGCTATCGATCTTTTTTATACTTGGCTTAACTGCCTGTGATCGACTTGGCGCTTCGCGCTCCGCGCAACTGATGCAGGACGCAGATACCAAAACGGCCCAGGGAGATTTTACGCGAGCGGTCAACTTGTATGAGGCGGCGCTCGATGACAGCCCGCGCTGTGCTGAGGTTCACTACAAGCTGGCTCTTCTTTATGACGACAAGCTGAACGACCCTGTCAGCGCGCTGCATCATTTCAGGCGTTATCTCACACTAAGTCCGGCCGGAGCTCATGCCGCTGATGTGAAAAACTCAATAAAACGTGATGAAATCGCCGCACTGACGATGTTGTCTGGCGATTCCGTTATCACTCGATCGGAGGCGGCCCGCTTGCGAAATGAGAATCTTAATTTGCACAAAGACCTTGAAGCGCGCGCCGTGCCGGGGCGAACTGCGACCGAAAAATCGCCGCAGGAAGGAGGCACAAGCTCAAAAAAAGCCCCCTCCAGGAAAGGAGACCGAAGCTACGTCGTACAGTCAGGCGACACCCTCTTCTCTATTTCGCGAAAATTTTACAAATCGCCCGAGCGCTGGAAAGAGATCCTGGACGCGAACAGGAAGAGCATTCACGATCCCAAAAAACTCACGGTCGGCCAGACCCTGGTTATTCCGTAGGTACTTTGGGGCCTTCTGGCAGTGATCGAGAAATCTAAAACTTTACCTGGAGTGCCACCGCGCCTCCGAGGTTGGCCACTTGGTAATCGAAGACGCTTTGGTTCGATTGGCTTGCCGCCAACGTGCTCACAGCGCTCAGCGTAAGATATTTGTTCACGCGATAATTCGCGGTAAGCGCGAGAATTTCGCTGATATCATCGCGGCCACCTTCGTAATACTGGCGCACCACGACAGTACCCACGGCGTTGATGAAAAAGGAACGCGTGAGAAATGCGGAATACCCAAGATAGACTGCATAATCGCTTCGCTGGGCTGAGATCGCGTTTATGTTTGGCGGCTGTCCAGATTCGTCCGCCGCGGCGCTGATATTCAGGTCGACGCCTAATGTGAGCGTTTGAGCGCGGCCGAAGTGGAAAGGAACCTCGGCGTCTATGATGAATGCGTGATTTTGAAAGAAAGCCGCGAAGCTGTTTTTCTCGGTCAACCGGTTGTAGTCGTACTCAAGGCGCAAAAGCAGATTATGCCACTGCGGCACGAGATATCTGAAGCCGACTTCAACATCAAAGCTTCCAAAATTGAAATTGTCGAATCGATCGTAATAAAACAGCTGCTCTCGGACATCGATCAGTCCGTACAACGTGTTGGTGATTCGCGGCTCGTAAAAGGCTGCTGCTGCGGGCGCGACGACAAAATCGCTCTGCTCGCCGCTCCGCGTAAGGGCAACATTTGAAGTCCAGTAAAAGGGCGCACCTGCGGAAATCGTGAACGGTTGATACTCCTCAACGCGCTTGAGGATTTGTTGTTCGCCGAGATCGGCATCGCCGGGCGCGGCGGCAACATTACCCCCTTCCGGACCGCCTGGAGGGACAGTGGGAGGAAAGGCCGACGGAGCCTGCTCGCGCGTCAACTGCGCCTGGTTCGCAGTCTGGGCCGAGCCCTCATTTCCTGAGGTAAAAAAGAGCACGCACAACGTCGTGACGAACCTGCATAAATGAAGATCAAGGCGAGGTCTCACGAGCGCGACCACTTGCTGTCTGGTTCGCCCTTGATGCCACTAATTTTTTTAGCCATATCGATGAACTGGTTGAAATACCGAATGCCCAAGACTAAAAAGCTCGGGCGCCGGAACCAAGACGATTATTGATCACTCCGCGATCGCGCGTTCGCCGAACATCCGCCATGTCGCGGTCCGCTTTGATCATACGATTGACATTGAGGCGATCGGCGTTGACCGCGTTACGGTGGTTGTGACGTGGAACCCTAAGCCTTCCA
>JBKPLM010000198.1:0-8271 GCA_046731655.1 Verrucomicrobiota bacterium
GAAGCTCTACGTTACGCAATGATGTCGATCTTGGCAGAAGGTTAAACGTTTGAAACACGAAACCGATCTCGCGATTGCGAACGGCCGCCAGCTCGTCGTCATCCATTTCGGCAACGTTCTTGCCGTTGAACTCATAGCGGCCAGAAGTTGGGGTATCAAGGCAACCGAGCATGTTCATGAGCGTCGATTTACCGCTGCCGCTGGGGCCCATGATGGCGATGTATTCGTTGCGTCGAATCTGCAAAGTCACGCCGCGCAGTGCGCGCACGACTTCCTCGCCCATGACGTAATCTTTGGTAATATTCTCAATATCGATCACGACCGGGCCGAGCGGTCTGATTGAATTTCGAGTCTCCATCGCAACGTCGACAGTTGCTCGTCGAGATTACTTCATTCCCTCTTTGTCGAGGGTCACCTTGGCGCCCTCTTTCAGCTTCCGGCTGATCGCGCTATAACTTCCCGAGATCACTTCGTCACCGGGCTGAATGCCACTTTTGATTTCCGTGTAAGTGTCGTCGGAAATGCCGGTCGTCACTTTCACCATTTGCGCCTTACCGCCCTTTTTTAGGAACACAACCTTGGCCAGTTTTTCACGCTCTTCTTTCTGCGCCGCCTTCTCGGCACGTTGGTTGACGAACTCCGCGTTGTTGTCGCCTTTGTCGCGCTGCGCGACCTTTTGCTTTTTCTTTTCGATTTCTTCTGGACTCAAGTTGGTGTCGCCGGTGCGAATGGTCACGGCTTGCATCGGTATGGCCACGACATCTTTCACCTCATTCGTTTGGATATCTGCGGTACAACTGAGCGCCGGTTTCAGTATCACGTCGTGATCTTCGATTCGAATTTTCACTTCAAAGTTAGTAACCTCTTCCTGAGTGCCGGCGCCAGTTGTCTTTCCGGTGTTACCGATTTGATACACGGTACCTTTGAATCTCCGATCGCCATAGGCGTCGATTTTTATTTCGGCTTTGTCACCCAGCTTCACATTCACAACGTCGTTCTCGTTCACATCGACGCGCGCTTCCATGTGGCCGAGGTCAGCCACGCGCATCACTTCCGTGCCAGCGAATTGTCCCGTGGCTACAAGTCGTTCGCCCAACTTGCTGTTGAGAATCGTGACGGTGCCGTCAATGGGCGAATAAATCGTAGTCTTGGACAATTGATCTCGCGCTTGACTTGAGCCGGCTTCGGCGCGTTCGATTTCGTGCAGCGAACTTTCGTAGGTGTTCTTTGCCACGTCCTGGGCTGCTTCTGCGGCATTGTATTCCTGTTCCGAAATCAGCTTTTGGTCGAACAAGTCTTCGGCACGCTTGAAGTCGTGTTCCGTCTTCATCATCGTGGCTTTTTGCTGGAGATTCGTCGCTTTCGCTGCGCTGATCGCCGCCTCCTGTTGCTCAAGAAGCGCCTTGTAGGAGTCAGGTTTAATTTTCACTAGCAGGTCGCCCTTTTTGACCCGCATCCCGTCCTCGACGGGCAATTCAATGATTTCGCCGGCAACTTCGGGCGAAATTTTGACTTCAACCTCAGGCTGTATTTTCCCCGTGGCCGAAACCGTTTGCACGATCGTTTTGCGAATCGCCGTCTCTGTTGTGACCGGAATCGGTTTCTCGCGTTTGCTCCAGATGATCGACGCGATGATCCAGAGCACGACCAGCGCGATTGATCCGTAAATGATTTGCTTCTTGCGCCGGCTACGACGCCGCTTCGCCGTCAAAGGCGCGGACGCAGGTGTGGTTATGGCTTGGTGCATCGGAGCAGCGGTTCTCGGGGTGAAGGCGTCAGAATTAGTCGCTTGTTTGACTCTTGCAAACGAAATCCCGTTCATAACAATTCTACGATGCGCCGGGGAACGGCTTTGGATTCAATTGATTGCGCTTTCCCTGGATGAAGTCGGTCTTGTCCCCCGATGGGACGGACTGATTCCGGGTCGAGACCGAATTTGGTGAATCGCCCATTTCGCGTGCTCCGCGATTAACGGCTCTGGATCGGCCGCGGCGCGCTCTAGGACGGGCAAGTCGGACGCATTTCCGACGTTGCCAAGTGCAACACAGACATTACGAAGAAAGCCGCGTCGTTTGATTCGTTTAATCGGGGAATTTCTGAAAAGCGTGCGGAATTCGTTATCGTCTAGATCCAGATAATCGCGCAGCGACATGCCCGTCGTTGAGTGGCGGGCGGCGAAGCCAGTCTCCCGCGATATTTGGGCAAAGCGATTCCACGGGCAGGCATCAAGGCAATCGTCGCAACCAAAAATTCTGTCCCCGATAAGTGGTCGAAGCTCCAGTGGGATGGAACCTTTAAGTTCGATTGTCAGATAAGAAATGCATCGACGAGCATCCAGACGATGTGGGGCCGTGATTGCGCCGGTGGGACAGGCTTTGATACAGCGTTCGCAGGTTCCGCAGCGGTCTGGCAAAGGCTCATCCGCCGGCAGTTCGAGGGTCGTCAAAACTTCTGCGAGAAAAAACCAGGTCCCGAGTCGTTCGTCGACCAGCATCGTGCTTTTGCCGTGCCAGCCAATGCCGGCCTGCGCCGCGTGATCGCGCTCCAAAACTGGTCCAGTATCGACGTAACATTTCTGTTGCCCGCCGAACTTGCGAAGAAACTCGTCGATCCTGTCGAGCTTGCCCTCGATCAGATCGTGATAGTCGTCGCCCCAGGCATAGCGCGCGATTTTGCCTGTAGCGGCAGGCGTGTCGCCTGCTTCGGTGCCTCCCTGGAAATAATTCATCGCAAGTACAACGATTGAGCTCGCATTCCGCAAAACTTCCCGCGGATTGCAGCGTTTTTCTTCCCCGCGCTCCATGTAACTCATTTCACCGTGTCCGCCTTCATCCAGCCAATTTCGAAATTCGTCTGCGTGTGGCGCGGAGCCGCAGGCTGCAACGCGGCAGGAGTCAAAACCAATCTCGCGCGCAAACGAGATCAGTTGTTGCTTTAATTCCGTCCGAGAGATTTCTCGATCAATTGTCTGCGCAGTTGTTTCAGTCATCACGCTTTAGCTGGCATCGTCGCTGCAGGCACTGACTTGCGATAATGCCTTCTAAACTTACTCAAAATTGCTACCGCGACTTCTTCATCTGTAAGCACCGATGTATCGACGCGGATATCAGCAATCTTTGCATAAAGTGGCAGACGTGCCCGTAACATTTCGGTGAACGCTTTTCTTGGATTTTTACGTTGCAGCAATGGCCGGTTTCCAGCTCGTGAAGCCCGTTTGAACAGCGTGTTTTCGTCTGCATCCAGCCACACCACTGTGCCAAGTCTTTTCAAAAGATCGAGATTCTCCTCGCGCAATATAATTCCGCCGCCGGTCATGATAGCTGCCGGCTCGCTGGTCGTGAGCGCCTGCAGGGCCTCTGTTTCGGCTTCGCGGAATTTGTTCTCACCATGTTTCGAAAAAATTTCTGAAATAGGCATCCCGAATTTTGATGTGACGATTTCGTCAGTATCAAACAGCGTGAGGCTAGTTCGCTGCCGTAAGCAGTCGCCCACGGATGATTTCCCGGCGCCCATCATGCCGACGAGAACGATCGATCGCCTATGGCGATTCATAGGCGCAATATCGCATTAACGCGCGCGTCGGCATTCTTTTCCAGATGGGAAATTGGCGGAAAGCCAATGCCACCTGGCGTTTCACAAAATAGAGCCGACGGGAGTGGACCGACACAGACCGAACGCCCAAAGGGTAAGTCTGCTGGCGCAAACGAATCAAACGCCCTACAATTCGCACATGCCTGAGTTGAAGCCATTAGTTGCTGTGATCATGGGCAGCAAATCGGATTGGGAGACGATGCGTCACGCCACCGAAACGCTCGATGAGCTCGGCGTACCTAACGAGGCGCATGTTCTCTCCGCGCATCGAACGCCGGACGCGACCTCTGAATTCGCGCGGAACGGAGCGGCGCGTGGGCTGCGCGTCATCATCGCCGGTGCAGGGGGTGCGGCACATTTGGCTGGGGTGATTGCGGCGCATACCTGGCTCCCGGTTTTGGGAGTGCCAATCCATTCGAAGTTGCAGGGACTCGATTCCCTTCTTTCAACGGCTCAAATGCCCGGCGGTATTCCCGTGGGAACGCTGGCCATCGGCGAAGCCGGGGCCAAAAACGCTGCGCTCCTTGCAGCCGCCATTCTGGCAACTTCTGACGAGGCGATTCAGAAAAAATTGGAAGCGTTTCGCAAGAAACAGTCCGAAACGGTCCTGTCGGCCAAGCTGCCGAGGTGAAAACCGAAACAGTAGCGGCGACGCTACGGCGTGGCAGCCAGACTGCCGCCAGAGAGCGCGCGGTTGAACTGCTGCGCAATGGCGAAATTGTCGCACTTCCAACTGAAACCGTGTACGGGCTCGCAGCCGATGCGCTCAATCCCATTGCAGTCGCAAAAATATTCGAAGCGAAAGAGCGCCCGCGTTTCGATCCACTGATTGTTCATCTGCCTGACAAACAATGGCTGGAGCACGTGGCGAAGATCGATAATCGCTCTCGCGTACAGATCAAAGAATTAATCGCGCAATTGTGGCCGGGGCCGCTTACGCTCGTCCTGGATCGGCAGCCGATTGTTCCAGAAATCGTTACCGCCGGGCTCGACACAGTCGCTGTGCGAATGAGTTCACATTCGGTTTTCGCTGAAATCATTTCCGCGTTCGGGAAACCAATCGCGGCGCCAAGCGCAAATCGGTTTGGCCGAATTAGTCCGACGACCGCTCAGCACGTTTTTGATGAACTGAGTGGACGCATCCCTCTGATTGTTGACGCTGGGCCGACGGCACACGGCGTTGAATCAACAATCATCGCTGTCCACGAGAACAAGATTGACATCCTGCGACGCGGACCAATCACTGCGGAACAACTCGCTGAGTTTGCCAAGATCGACATCATTAGCCCGCGGAAGAACGTTTCTGCACCCGGCCAGTTGCCATCACACTACGCGCCGAAAACTCCACTTCGCTTAATCGAAAGGGCTGAATCGGCCCTCCTGGGCAATAACAACCGTGTCGGATTGCTGGCTTGGCATGCGGCGATCCCAGCAGAAGGATTCGCAGCCGTTCGAACTCTAAGTCAGCGTCAAGATCTTCGCGAAGCTGCTGCGAATTTGTTTCGTTGTCTACGGGAGCTCGATGATCTGGATCTCGACCTTATCGTTGCAGAACGAGTTCCTGCTGAGGGACTCGGCGCGGCGATTCTCGATCGCTTGGAGCGGGCGTCGCACGACTCTGATATTCGAGACACGCCTGAATGAATCCTTCGAAGAGCGGATGCGGTTTGTTCGGCTTGCTTTGGAATTCCGGGTGATATTGGCAACCAACGAAATAGGGATGATCACGAAGCTCGATCAGCTCGGCCAACGTTCCATCCGGTGATGTGCCGGAAATGACGAAGCCTTTTGCATTCATCTGATCGCGATATTTCATGTTGAACTCGTATCGGTGGCGATGGCGCTCCATCACTTCAGTACTGCCATAGATTTTTTCCGCGAGTGTATCTTTGGTGATTTTCGTTGGCCATGTGCCCAGGCGCATGCTGGCGCCCATGTTCTTGACGCCTCGCTGTTCTTCCAGCAACGAGATCACCGGTTCTTTTGTGTTTTTATCAAACTCGGTGCTGTTGGCGTCCTTGATGCCGCAGGCGTTTCGCGCAAACTCGATCGTTGCCACCTGCATCCCGAGGCAAAGCCCGAGATATGGAATCTTGTGTTCGCGCGCGAAACGCGCGGCCTTGATTTTTCCTTCAACACCACGAAGGCCAAAACCGCCCGGAATTAAGATACCGGACACATCTTTTAACTGCCCGCTAACGTTGTCGTGCAACGATTCCGCGTCGATAAGTTCGAGATCAATTCCGCAGTCTTCGCTCGCAGCCGCGTGCGTGAGCGATTCATAAATACTCTTGTAGGCATCCCGAACATCGAAGTATTTGCCGATAACACCAATTCTGACTCGTTTCGCGGGGCTAATGACACGCTTTACAAAATTTTTCCATTCTGCCAGCTCGGGCTGCCGTGTTTTCAAGCCCAAAAGGTCGCACACCAACTGATCCAAACCTTCTGCGTGAAGCGTCAACGGCACTTCGTAAATCGTGTGCGCAACGTCACGCTCTTCAATTACCGCTTTTTCCGCAACACTGCAGAACATTGAGAGTTTTTGCCGCAGATCGACATCGAGCATCCGCTCAGTCCGGCAAATCAACACCTGCGGTTGCAACCCGATCTCGCGCAATTTGGCAACACTTTGCTGGGTCGGTTTCGTCTTTAGTTCATGAGCAGCCTTAATGTAGGGGACCAGCGTGACATGCATGTTGAGCACATTTTGCGTCCCGACTTCGAGGATGAACTGTCGAATTGCTTCCAAAAACGGGAGCCCTTCGATGTCACCAGTGGTGCCCCCGATTTCCGTGATGACGACATCGTATTTGCTTTCGTCCGAAATTTCACGGATGCGTCCTTTGATTACATCGGTGACATGCGGAATCACCTGCACCGTTTTACCGAGATAATCGCCGCGTCGTTCCTTTAAAATGACCGACTCGTATACCTGACCGCTGGTGAGATTGTTGTGCCGCGTGAGAACGCAATTGGTGAAGCGTTCATAGTGGCCGAGATCGAGATCAGTTTCCGCACCGTCGTCCAACACGTAAACTTCGCCGTGCTGGAAAGGATTCATCGTGCCGGGATCCACGTTCAAATACGGATCAAACTTTTGGAGAACGACGCGCAGTCCGCGGGCTTCGAGCAATGTTCCAAGCGAAGCCGCCGTCAGTCCCTTCCCCAGGGAACTAATCACGCCACCAGTGATGAAAATGTATTTCACGAGGCCATAATCCGATTTGCGCGGGCAAGCTTTTGCTCCAGCGCCGTTGCGTCTTCTGGCGTGTCGATGCCAGGCGATCCTGTAGCGGTAACGAGCACATGAACCTTTACACCATTTTCCAATGCGCGCAATTGCTCGAGCGATTCAGCGCGTTCCAGCGGACTTGGTTTCCATCTCACAAATTGAAGCAGCGTCTCACGCCGAAAACCGTAAATGCCCTGGTGACGTAACAAGGAGGGGCGCTTTCCCAAGCGCTCTGGGTACTCGGCGGTTGGGAAACCGCCGTTCCTTGAGAACGGAATCGCTGCACGAGAGAAATAAAGAGCGTCGCCGCGAAGATCGAGAACGACCTTCACTTGGTGGGGAGAAAAAGCGTCCGCTGGATCCTTGAATGGATGGGCAGCCGTCACGATTCCCACTTTGCGATTCGACTGCAATTTTTCGACAACCTTGTCGATCAAACGCGAATCGATCAGGGGTTCGTCCCCTTGGACATTGATTATGTACGCGAACTGCTTTGTTTTCCTCGCCACTTCGGCTACTCGATTGGTGCCACTGCGATGCTTCGGCGAAGTCAGCGCGACGTCTGCACCCCAGTCAAACGCCGCGGATACAATCCGCATGTCGTCAGTAGCAATGACAACCAAATCCAGACATTTAGCGCGCAGACAGCGTTCCCATACATGTTTCAGAAGCGGCTTTCCGGCAATGTGATGCAGTGGTTTACCTGGAAATCGCGTAGAATCCCACCGGGCGGGAATAATTCCAACCGCTTTACTCATGCGCAAAATCGATAGTCATGCCTGTTGATCTAAAATAATTTGCGCTGCAGCCGGCAAGTCTTTTGCCGTCCAATCCGCACTGCTGCCAGTGATGTCGCGGTCAAATCCAGTTTGAACCCGGATTGTGCGCACACCCGCGTTGCGACCGCACTCGACATCAATTTCCTTGTCACCAATAAAAAACGAACGCGCCAAATCGATTTGATGTTCTTGCTTGGCTTGCAAAATCATACCGGGCGAAGGCTTGCGATGACTGGAATGTTGGCCCGGTACGTCGGGACAAAAATAAGTTGCGTCGATCAAGCCGTGGC
Source organism: Verrucomicrobiota bacterium (assembly GCA_046731655.1). Taxonomy (GTDB): domain Bacteria; phylum Verrucomicrobiota; class Verrucomicrobiia; order Chthoniobacterales; family UBA10450; genus Udaeobacter. The sequence continues at coordinate 7,896 of JBKPLM010000198.1, forward strand.
CCAGTTGGCGCGAAACTTCCGATTCAACGCAGCGATATTGGTCAACGGTGAAAAAGCCGCGACCGATGCCGCTTTGGTTCGTAATAACGATCAGTTTGAATCCCTCGGATTTTAAGCGCCGTAATGCTTCGGCAACGCCGTGAAAAACCTTTACCTGTTTTGGGTGGGAACAATAATCCGCATCCTCGATGATCGTGCCGTCGCGATCGATAAAAACGGCAGCCGATAATTCATTACCCACCTTCGGAATCCTCTCGAAAACTGGCCATCAATTCATCTCGCGTCACGGTCGCTGTTCCAAGCTTGCTTACGACCACTGCGCTCGCGTGGTTGGCGATTTCCGCCGCTTCGGTCGGAGTCGCTCCGCAGGCGAGGC
>JBKPLM010000199.1:0-5173 GCA_046731655.1 Verrucomicrobiota bacterium
TCGTACTCCCACCGCGCGCGCTCCAACCGACTGCTAGAGGATAGGTCTCAGCCTCATCGTCCCGGAAATTTGCCCATTCGCCGAGATTCGATTTGCCCAGAATTATGGCACCGGCTGCCCGCAGCTGCTGAATGATCACGGCGTCGCCCGGCACATGGTTGCCATAGATCGCGAGTGATCCTGCTGTGGTCTGCATTTGGTCATCAGTTGCGATGTTGTCCTTGACGAGAAGCGGGATGCCATGGAGCGGACCACGAACCTGTCCGCGGCGCCGTTCGTTATCGAGCTGAGAGGCGATCGCAATTGCGTTGGGATTCAATTCGATTACTGAGTTCAGGAGCGGATTAAGCGATTGTATGCGTCTGATGTAGCCCTGTGTCAGTTGCCTGCTTGTCAGTTGCCCCGACGCCATCGCATCCTGAAGCTCGGGAATGCTCTTTTCAATAAAGTCAAAATCGCCCGCCGCTGAGGCAGAGCGTTGAATGAGCGAAGTAAGGCCTCCGCTTAGCAATGCCGCGCTGCCGAGCGCCGTTGTGCCGAGAAATTTTCGGCGCGTAAAAGTGTGGTTGGGGTCAAAACGATTCGGGCTTTGCTTATTCATAGTTATTCTCCGGGTGCGCTGTTTCGCGAGTGAACAGACGAGTGAACAGACGTGAGTTTATTGTTTGCCGACGTATGGACGGAGCACTCCGCCTCGGTCGATTCCTGCCTGCGACGCGTGATGTAGCGACGCAGGAAGGATGGATCGTAGGGTGGACGATTTCGCGGGATCGACGCCATAACCCTGCGTGAGCAAATCGATTCTGATCTCAAAACCGGCCGGAAATTTTTCGATTTTTTTGGATTATTTGACCGCCGCGCTCTTCCTCCGCAAATTAGCTGCTCTTCGAAGGGCGCCCGTAGCTCAACTGGATAGAGCATCTGACTACGGATCAGAAGGTTTGAGGTTCGAATCCCCACGGGCGCGCATCCCTTCCTACGCGTGCTTGTGCTCTTGCTCGTAAGCGAGATCGATCACTGAAAATACGGCCGGATCTTGGCGTATTTTCCCTCGCCGATTCCGTTTACCTTTTTTAAGTCATCAGCGCTGCGAAACGGACGTGCGGCAATAATTCGAGAAGCCATAACCGGCCCAACGCCAGGAATCATTTTCAATTCTTTCTCTGTCGCCATGTTGATGTCGATCCTGCCAAGCTCGATTCCTTCTTTTGCATGCGGCTTTTTAACCTCGACCGGACCGACAGCGGTTGCCGAACGGCGAAATGCTGGAATCGCGGAAGGCGTATTCGCGAAAGGCAACGTTCGGGCTCGAGCGTTCTTTTCGGCTACGAAAACGCTAAAAGGCGCTGCTTTTTGTGCGTGGACATTTAATCGCCCCGCATTAACTCCCCACGCTCCGATCTTTTCCTGCTTGGCTTCGTCTTCAAGTTGTTGAAGTTTTTCTACCTCTAGTCGTGAATTTCTTAATCCTGGCGGCACTGCGTTGAATCCGAAGTTCCGCGCAAGTCCGTTGCGAACCAACTGTTCACCAAGGTCGCCTTCCCTTGTCTGCACAAACGCGTAAAAGCGCTCCATCTTGCTGCGGCCCATCGCGTCAGTCATACGCGTAAACACCGTGAACGGTTGGGAAAGTTTCTGCTGAGTAAACGCCTTTGCCGCTTCACCTACTTCGATCGCCTGCGGCACAGTGATCTCAAAATATTTCGATTGCTCGACCAAACGTCCAGGGGTTAACGCATCGGTTTCCGGCGTGTCGACTAGATAAAGGCGAAAGAGGTATTCCTTCTCGCCAACGCTCGCGTGGAAGCTGTCACCGTCATTCGCCGGATTCATAATGAGTCGGCAATTCTCGAGAACGACCCAATCCTTGGTTGTGTCGCGTGCTGCGAGATCGACAGTTGCCGTGAAAAGAATCGCGACAGCAACAAGCGCAATCTTGTGGCGCAGGGGCGTACGTTCTGCGATCCCGGACCCGTAGGTGGAAAACTTGCGCAGCATCAGAGTCACGATATTTGCAGCCGCGCCAAATGTGCCGCGTAAGTGGCGACGACCCCGCCTAAAACGCCGCCAGCAATGACGTCGCTGACAAAATGATAATTCATCGCTACAAGACTCGCGAGCATTGGAGCGCAGAGAACGATGGCTATAACTTGTACGGTTCGACTGTGGGGCATCGCGATTACCCACACCGTCGCGAACCCCAGGATTCTGCAAGCGTGACCTGAGGGAAAACTGCCGATGTCATCGCCGGCCTGAAACGGATGGAACCCGTACGCACCAGTGCCGATAAGCGATGGGTTGTGATGGGTCCAGGTCTCCGGCCAATAGCGACCGAAAACATCACCTAATGAGATGCGGAAATCATCGGCCACAATCAGGCTGAGACACGCGACAAACAACGTCTTCTGCCAGCGCAGAAATGGTCCCCACGCGCGGCGAACCATTAAGATTGTCAAGACCAAAGCCGACCAATTCTGAACTTCTGGTGGCGGATAAGTAAGCCATCGAAAAACCCGGATCGTATTGATGTGATGGCGATAGACAAAGAACGTCACGGGGCGGTCAATCCAGAAGTAACATATCAACACCGCAGCAATGCATAAAACGGTTATGACTAACGTCCGAAGCAGCAATCTGCGATAGTCGAGCTCGGGGATTGTCACGCCGCCGGCACCTCGAATTGGCTCATGAGCTTGAATGTCTCGTAGCGCTTTGCAATTTCCTCCATCGAGAGGGTGCGCAAACGCTCCAGACTGAATGCTTCCACGCAAAAACTGGCCAGAACGCTGCCGTAAATCATCGCTCTCCGTAAGTCATTAAAGTGCACTTTTTTCACGGTGCCCGCGAGATAGCCGGCCATGCCGCCGGCAAATGTGTCCCCTGCCCCGGTGGGATCGTGAATGTCTTCAAGCGGATAAGCGCCGCAGCTGAAAAATTGGTCGCCTTCACCAAAAAGGAGGGCGCCGTGCTCGCCTTTCTTTATCGCAACATAATCTGGACCCATTTTTCGAATGCTCCGCCCGGCCTTGATAAGGCTTGTTTCCTTGGTGATCTCGCGTGCTTCGCTGTCGTTTAAGATAAGGAGATTCACGCGGCGAAGCAGCGCATCGAGGTCTGGTCGTGCTGTCTCGATCCAGAGATCCATCGTGTCGGCCACAACGAAACGCGGGCGCGCCATCTGGTCGAGCACATGCGCTTGCAACGATGGTGCAATGTTGGCGAGCAAAACGAAATCGGTTTGACGATACGAGTCTGGCAGCACCGGTTTGAAATCTTCAAATACATTCAGCGCAATGGAACGCGTCTCGCGCGTATTCAAGTCCCAGGAGTATTCACCCGACCAGCGGAAAGTTTTTCCATTCACCCGCTGGACACCTTCACTGTCGATCTTGCGGAATTTCCAAAACTTAAATTCAGATTCGGGAAAATCGCTGCCTACAATTCCGACCAATCGAACCGGTGAAAAGAAACTTGCGCCCAGCGCAGCGTAGGAAGCGGATCCGCCTAACAAATCGGAATGTTCCTCTACCGGGGTCTTAACTGTGTCGATTGCAATGGATCCAACAACGAGAACGGACATAATGAGCGTTAAAATCGTCAAAAAGGTTGCAAGGTTAAAAAGTCCATGATCGGTAGTCTTGCTACGCCAGCATGTCGGTGGCGCAGCGCGCGTAATCAACAATGCTATGCGCCTTGAGCAAGGCCGAAACCATGACAACGCGCTTCGCTCCGGCATCGATCACCTGCTGAAGATTATCGATGTTGACTCCGCCAATACAGAAAATCGGGATGCTCACATCGAGATGAACTTGCCTGACGTCGCCCAATCCGATCGGTGTGTAATTCGGTTTTGTTGGTGTGGCGAAGATCGGACCGAAGCCAATGTAATCAGCGCCTTCGCCCTTCGCTGCGTGCGCCTGGGCCAGACTGTGCGTCGATTTACCAACAATCAAATCTCTTCCGGCTTTTTGGCGCGCGACAACGATTGAGTCGTCGTCCTGCCCGACATGCACGCCTTCGACGGGAACTCGTGCCGCGATCTCGGCATGATCATTCACAATCAGTGGCGTGTCAGATCGGGAAGTGATTTCATGGATGTCAGACGCGAGATTGATCAGCTCATTGATCGATCTTCCTTTTCCGCGAAGTTGAATTAGATCGACACCACCGGTGACCATTTGTTCGGCAATGCGACTGCAATCCCCCAGTCGCGGGACGTAACCGAGATCAATGATTCCGTAAAGGCGACATTCGTGTAGCGCTCTCATCGTCGCGGCGCAACTTTGTAAGTGCGCATTCCATTACTCGCAGATTACAAAGCCCGCCTCCCGCGAGCGGATGCGGCCCTACCTCGGCGCTGTAACCAGAAATTTCCCGGCGGAAGATCGAATCGAATCGTCCCCGAAGGTAATCGATTCACCGCTAAACGGCGGCGCGGGTTTTGCGGGAAAAAGCGGTCTCAAAACCGCGAAGGTCTGCGATACAAACACAATAGAGACTAGCACGAATACGGCTGCACACTTCATGTCCGCCGCTCTTAGCAGGATCAAGCAGCATGGCAAGTAAAATTTTCTCGCGATCATGGTAATTAGGGCCAATACACGCTTGCCGTGGCGAAGCGAAGGGTGACTCGCAATTCGTTAAAACGTCACATCCTTGGAAACGACCTTTAACTCTTTAACCTTTTAACGATTCAACGTCACCATGCCAGATTCTAGTTTGCGATCTCCGGTTTCCGACTAATTTCCACGCCGATGCCACAGTTTGCATACCGTGCCCGCAACGCGCAGGGAAGCTTGGTTGAGGGCGTGCTCGATTGCCCGGATCGAGCAGTCGCCATTCGACAAATTGAATTGCAAAAATGTACTCCCGTTCGGATCGAGCTGGTCGGGCCCGAGCCCCAAACGGCACAACGCGAAGGCATCGCGCCAGCGTCTCCCACGCGGAATCTGAAAATTCCGCACGGTCAGTTGCTCGTTTTCACAGAGCAGCTCGCCCATTTGCTCCAAGCGGGCATGACGCTCGACGAAGGACTGTCAGTTCTGGAAAAACGTTTGAAGCAGCCGCGCGTCCAGCAAATGACGCACACCCTGCATCAAGCTCTCGTCGATGGTCGCAGTTTCTCGCAGGCCTTAAACGAGCTCCCGCGGATTTTCCCGCCGCTCTATGTAAA
>JBKPLM010000200.1:0-8914 GCA_046731655.1 Verrucomicrobiota bacterium
GTAAAGACCAGCAGGCAGTTTACAGTTTGATGAAGGAGCGGCTCAATCGCGACAAAGCCAAGACACATGTTCTCGCCATTTCACAGCTCGGCCTGATGGAGATGACTCGCCAACGAGCGCAGGAAAGCCTGAGCGATACAATCTACGAGAATTGTCCCTACTGCGGCGGGCGCGGCGTGGTGAAAACTTCCATGACCACGAGCGTAGAATTGCATCGGACCCTCAATATTGTCATGCGCAAGTATCAGGACAGCATTCATGATATCCGAGTAATCCTGAATCCAGATGTATTGAAGCGGTTGAAGGAAGAAGATGAAGAATTACTCGTGGAGTTGGAGCGCCGTTACGCGGGCCGGCTCACCTTTCGTGGCGATGCCACATTTCACCACGAAAAGTTTATCATTACGGACGCGAATACCGGCACGGAACTCCACCCGTAAGACGGCGCCTTACATCAAAAAATCCTTGCAATTTCCTGTTGCCTGCCCAAGAGTCGGGGCATCCAGGGTAAAGGCGAATTTCGTTATTACCCTGCGTACTCCAAAGGAGTGTTTGGAGCTTAGACACTGAGGAGAGACTTAACCAAAGGAGAAATAGAATGAAAAGAATGGTGTTGGGGCTGTTATGCGGCGCTGCAATCACTTCGGCAGTGTTTGCTGGAACTGAAACGTATTCCGGAAAGGAGATGAAACAGGTGGCGCCGCCACCGTGTCCGCAATGGTACGCAGACAACGAGTTTAACGTCGGTCTGTGGGGTACTTACATTTTCACGGCAAACCATTGGGACGCTGATCGCTACCTCGAGTCGGATCATGCCTTCGGCGGTGGTATTGACCTCAAATACTTTTTCCACCGGTACTTCGGTGTCGGTATCGAAGGTTGGGCGGTGGATGCCAGACGCGCGTTTGAGGATGTTTTTATCGACCTTAATAACGGCATCTTCGACGTTCATACTGGGCACGAAAGCCGCGCCGTGGGTTCGGTGTTAGGCACATTGACGCTGCGCTACCCGATCCCGTGCACGCGATTCTCGCCCTACATTTTTGGTGGCGGCGGCGGAATCTTTGGTGGCGGCGAAAAGACGAACGTTGTCGTGAACGACGGAATCATTCGCACTGAGCAAACTGATTCCGAGTCGCGAGCAATCGGCCAGGTCGGCGGCGGCATGGAAGTTCGCATGACCCCGCACATTGGCTGGGTCAGCGATTTCAGCTGGAATTTTGTGGACGGATCCCACAACAACTTCGGCATGGTCCGCACTGGGGTTAATTTCGCGTTCTAACGGACCGACAATCGTATTTGATAAAGCGGCGTCCGGAATCTCGGACGCCGCTTTTTTGTACGGAATTGAACATCGACTTTGAGCGCGTGAAACCTGATCAGTTGTCTACGCGCTGACCAATTACGGTTGACGTTTGCGAACATCGATACGCGCACGAAATTATGGTGATGTCATTTGTCGAAACATTGGACAGTCTGGCTCTACGGAAATCGGAGTTGGTCGAGGGCTTCGAGCAACTGATCGCGCAGAAATCGGACCAGGAGCTCGAAGCAATGGCACAGACTTCGCGCTCGCTGACGCTCCAGAATTTTGGACGAACGATGCGTCTGTTCGCTCCGCTGTATCTTTCCAACGAATGTATTAACAACTGCCGGTACTGCGGTTTCTCGCGCGATAATCCAATCCTTCGCGTTACGCTCGACATTGATGAAGTGGTCGCCGAGGCGCAGCATCTCGCTCATCAGGGGTTTCGGCAGATCCTTCTCGTAGCTGGCGAACATCCAAAATTTGTAAGCCACGGTTATCTCGCTAAATGCGTACGCGCACTTGCTGCTGATTTCTCATCAATTTCAATCGAGGTAGGCCCAATGGAAACGGACGATTACGTGCCGATTGTGGAAGCTGGCGCGGAAGGGCTCGTCGTTTATCAGGAGACGTACAATCGCGGGGTTTATGCCGAAATGCATACCGCCGGGCCGAAGCGCGATTTTAATTTTCGGCTCGATTGCGCTGAGCGCGGTTACCTGGCTGGTTTTCGCAGGCTTGGCATCGGCGCGCTCATCGGTTTATCACGCTGGCAGGATGAAGCCGTCGCGCTCGCAGCGCACTTGGAACATCTGTTTAAACACTGCTGGCAGGCGCAAATTACCGTGAGCCTGCCGCGGTTGCGTCCCGCAGCGGGGGAATTTCGTCCGCTTTTTCCGATGACGGATCGCGAACTGGCGCAACTGCTATGCGCGCTGCGCATTACTTTCCCGCAACTTGGCATTGTGCTGAGCACACGCGAGAGCGCGCCGCTGCGCGACTCGCTGGCTTTAATTGGAGTAACGATGATGAGCGCCGGCAGTCACACCGAACCCGGCGGATACACTCGGCAAGGCCGCAACCATCTCCATCGTACCGTGCGCGGGCGCATCGTCGCCCCCGAATACCAGGACGGCGAAGATGAACTTGCCACGGGCCAATTTGAGATAAGCGACGAGCGCTCACCCGCCGAGATCGCCGCTGTTCTTCGTCGTCGGGGACTCGAGCCGGTCTGGAAAGATTGGGACCAGACGCTTTGCGGCGCATGACGATTTTACTCAATGGGGAAACCGTTGACACGCGCGAAGCCAAAACCATGGCGGAACTGGTCGACCGTTATCAATTGCCGCCGCAATCGATCTTGGTCGAGCACAACGGCCTCGTCGTGCATCGCCACGAATGGGCAGGGCGACCATTGGCGGAAGGAGACCGCGTCGAACTTATTCGCGTCGTCGCCGGCGGCTAGAAGCTAGTTAAGACGATTCTTTTCGTCAGATTTGAGAAGCGCTTTTCACTACAATCCGCATTCCGTCTGTTTGGACAACGGTTACGGGTGTTTGCGGGGCGATGAAATCGCCTTCGGTGACGACATCGACGACGTGATCGGCAAAACGCGCTTTGCCGCTGGGTCGCAATACCGTAACCGCGATGCCTTGCATTCCAGGCGCGAGCGCCAGCGCAGTCACGAACTCTCGAGGTATGCCTGCGAGCGATGGCCCGGGTGGATTTGAATCCATCAAGGCGAACCGGCGATAAATACTCGTGCGCGGCAGGTAGCGCGCAAGCAAAGCGATAACGATGAATGAGCCGACGATCGCGATGAACATGTTGAGCAGCGGCATCGCGAGCATTTTGCCGGTCGGGAAAAAGTTCTGGCCCGGATAGCGATCGATCATCGTCCACAGCAGCGAAGCGAGCATGAGCAAAACGCCGACGACACCGAAAACTATCGTGCTATGCGCGAAAAAGAGAATCTCGATCAGGACCAGAACCATTCCTAGAATGAACAGCGCCACGACTTCCCAGCCGGCGAGACCGGCCAGATAATGTCCCAGGAAGAATAGCGCGAAACAAATCGCAGAGATAACCCCCGGCCACGTCACACCAGGAATCTTAAATTCCAGATATGCGCCGAGAATTCCTCCTAGCAGCAGCAATGGCGCAAGCGCAGTGATCCAAAAGGCGATTTGTTCGAAGCCAGTCGGCTCGATCGTGACTTCTTTTCCTTTTAGCCCGGCTTTCTTGATCAGATCGCTAATCGACTCGGCGACACCTTCTGCTAGCAACGGTTTGCCATTGACCCGTTCGGTGGCGTCCTGGGCATTGAGAGTGAGCACCGCTCCTTTCGGATGAACGACGCGGTCGCCAATCTTAACTTCCTTGTCTTTGTTCATGAACGCTTCGGCGACGTCAGGATTGTGCCCGTTCCTGGTCGCGGAGCCGCGGATGAGCGCAGACCAATACGAAATCGTTTTCTCCTTTGCCGTAGCAGGAAGGTCCTCGCCAGTAGAGAGAATTGGTGCAGCTGCGCCAATTGCGCTCACCGGCGCCATGTAAATGCGTTGTGTGGCAATGGCGATAAGCGAACCAGCGGACCCGGCATTTGTGTTGATAAACGTGTAGGTGGGAATTTTGGTTTGATTAAGTGCATTCACGATATCGGTCGCTGTATCGAGCCGGCCCCCGTATGTGTTCATGTCGAAAATGATCGCGGACGCTTCATTGCTCTCGGCTGTCTTCACCGCGCGCCGCAAAAACGCCAGGAACGAAGGCGCAACTTCGCCACGCAATGGCACGACCACGACGTCGCCTTTATGAATCACGTCGCGGGCGCGGGAGGTCATAGCTGTTGCGATGAGGATTGTTGTCGCAATGGCGATGGTCATTATGAACGAAGCCCGTTCGACTCGCTTCGCTCGCTCAGGATAAACTCCACGGAATCGATGAATCCCGTGGCGTAACCCAAGGGAAATCCCGGGGGGTCCCTCGACCGCGCTGGGGACGGCAGGGGAATTGTTGTTCGTTGCTTGGACACCAGATCGCACTGAGTAAGTTTGGCATCGCTTCAAAAGCCAAACGAGGCAAAAATAATCAGGCGCGCATGGGAACGATTCCTTCGGAAACGATCGAGCAGATTGCTGCTGCGAACGACATTGTCGAAGTGATCGGCTCGTATTTTCCGCTCAAACGTGCCGGCGCAAATTTGAAGGCGCTCTGCCCGTTTCATCAGGAGAAGACGCCTTCGTTCATCGTCAGCCCGAGCCGTCAGACTTTTCACTGCTTCGGCTGTGGCGCGGGCGGGAGCGTTTTTCGGTTCGTCATGGACTACGAGCATACCGATTTTCCATCGGCTGTACGGAAGCTCGCGACGCGCGCTGGAATTACAGTGGTGGAGAAGCGCGGCGCAGCGGATGAAGACCGACGATATGAGGCGCGCCGAACACTGCTAAAATTGCACGCGGACGCTGCCGAATGGTTTCATGAAAACCTGCTGAAAAGAGATATTGGCGAACCGGCGCGAAAATATTTAAAACAGCGCGGGATCACGGCGGAGATCGCTAAAAATTGGCGGCTTGGTTACGCCCCGGACGAGTGGGACGCGTTTGGCAGCTGGGCACGCGCGCATGGCTACCAAACGCGCGACCTCATCACGAGCGGCCTCGCAAAAACCAGGGATGATGCAGAGAGCGCACCGGTTGAGAGGTCAAGCGCGTACGATCGTTTCCGCGGACGAATCATGTTTCCGATTTGCAACGATGTCGGCGAAGTGATCGCGTTCAGCGGCCGCCTTTTGAAAGACATGGAGGGAGCGGCGAAATATTTAAACTCGCCGGAGACGCCGCTTTTCCGAAAAGGCCATGTTCTTTTTGGCCTGCACAAGACCAAGCGCGCCCTAATTGAGGCGAACTGCGCCGTTGTCTGCGAGGGGCAGCTCGATTTGATAAGTTTGTTTGAAGCGGGAATCACGAACGTAGTCGCTCCGCAAGGGACGGCGTTCACAGAAAACCAGGCGCGGGTTTTGAAACGCTTCGTTAATGAAGTTGTTCTTTGCTTCGACGCCGACACGGCCGGCCAGAAGGCGGCCGAGCGTTCGCTCGATGCCTTGCTCCAGAACGACCTGATTGTGCGTGTGGCCGAGCTGCCAGCGGCAGAAGATCCTGACTCCTTGGTCCGGCGCGAAGGGAAAGAGTCGTTTGAAAGCCGCGTCGCCGGCGCGCGTGATTTTTTCGATTACTGGATAGAGCGTGAGACTGCCGGTGTTGATCTAGGTTCGTTAGGGGCCAAGATGCAGGTGGCCAAAAGCCTGGCTGATACTGTTTCGCGCGTCCGCGATCCACTCATGCGGGGGGAAGTTATGAGCAAAGTCAGCGCACGCCTCGGTGTCGCCGTTCAAGATTTTCAGTCGCTCCTGCCGAAGCAGAGAGCTGAATCGCTTCGATCAGGCGATCAATCTGCGGCGGATGGTCCGCTTAGGGCGGATAAGACTGCTCCGGCGCCGCGGCATGATATCGCGATGCTTTGCCTTTTGGCGTTGCGAGATGAAAAAGCGCGCGAATTTCTTCGCGAACAAAATTGGCGCGAGATTCTCGTCCAAATCCCGGATGGAGAAATTCTTGGCCTCATCCTTAAAAGCGACTTGCATCCAGACGACGCCGCTTCTCTGAACGCCTTTATGGTCACGCTTTCCCCGCCGCAAGAGCGACTGGTCTCTTCGTGGCTTCTCCAAAAGGTGCCGCCCAATATTGGAGCGATGGTCGAAAAATGGTGGCTCGGCATCCGCCAGTCTGTTCTGCGCCGGCAACTTGATGTCGCTGCAAACCGAATAAAACTCCCAAATCTCAGCACCGGTGAGACGGTAAATTTGCAGAAACAAATTCTTGACCTGCGGGGTCAGCTCCACGAGCTTTCCCGGCCTGCCGGCCCGGGCGACAATTAATTGTCGATCTTGCCGCGCGGGAGATCGAACGTCTTAGTCAAATCCTTAATCGCATCATCTTGGCCAGGCATTCGAAACACAGGGGAGGCAGCCGACAGTCGTCGGCGAAACGGCTTAAACAGGCCCAGTCCCGCCGTTCATCAAAAAGACCTGTTGCTCGACTTCGTCGGAGGCTCAGGAAGCAACCACGAATCGCTGCGCTCAAAGCCAAACGCAGGCCCACTTCAACCCAACGCACTAACGGCTCGTTGCCAGAGCCGCAAGAGCAGATAGTAGCTTCTCGTTTGTATTCGACGATTGAATTACAGAGTCGCATTCGCGAATTGATCAAGCTCGCGAAAGAACAAGGTTATCTGACATTTGACGACTTAAACGAGGCGCTGCCCGAGGGAATCACTGATGCCGATGAATTGGACCTTATTCTCACACGGCTCCGTCGCTTGGAGATCGACATTATCGAGGCGTCGGAAGTCGATCGCTACAAGGATGGGAAAAAGGATACCGAGGAGGATTTGGAAGAGGAAGAGAGACCCGAAACCAAGGTCGATATTCTGGACGACCCCGTGCGGATGTATCTCAAGCAAATGGGTCAGGTCCCGCTCCTGACCCGGGAACAGGAAGTAGAAATATCCAAACGCATCGAGGAAGCCGAAGACATGGTGCTGAAGCACATCAATCGCTTCGGTTTTATCGCTCAAGCCCACTTGGACCTCGCTAACAAGCTGATCGAAGGCAGAGAACGATTCGATCGGGTGATTCTCGATAAGAAAATCGAGAGCCGCGAAAGATATATGAAGCACCTGCCGCGCCTCTGCAAGCAGGTGGAACAGCTAAGCACGTCGATCACCCGGCAGTTTTGCGAGGTCTCGCGCAATTCCTTAAAAAAACGACCGCAAAAGCTCCGGGCGTTGCAAAGAATGATGACTTCTTTGCAAAAGCTTTATCCTCATTTTTACCTCAAGCAGAAAGTCACGGAGGAATTCGTGCACCTGGCGGATGACGCCCACCATACGTCGCTTTACCTGCAAACTGAGCTGGCCAAAAATCCTCGCGGCAAGAAACGGCGATTGCAGCTTCAGAACAAAATTCGCGAGCTGGAACGGGGGCTGTGGTTCTCGCTTGCCGAATATGCGAAAGAGTACCAGACACTTAAGGGTTGGATGCGCCAGGCATTCAAGGCAAAAACCGAAATGGTGGAAGCCAATCTCCGTCTCGTTATCTCGATCGCAAAAAAATACACCAATCGCGGTCTATCGTTCCTTGACCTGATTCAGGAAGGAAACATGGGGTTAATGAAGGCGGTGGAGAAATTCGAGTATCGGCGCGGATACAAGTTTTCCACGTACGCGACCTGGTGGATTCGCCAGGCCATCACACGCTCGATCGCCGACCAGGCGCGCACGATTCGCATCCCGGTTCACATGATCGAGACAATTAATAAGCTCATGCGCGTGCAGAAGCAGCTGGTGCAGGAATACGGCCGTGAACCGTCGCCCGAGGAGGTGGCCGAAGAAGTTCTCCTGCCAGTAGATCGCGTGCGGTCCGTCCTCAAGATGGCGCAGCAGCCAATCTCGCTTCAGTCTCCGGTTGGTGAGAGCGAAGAAACAAATTTTGGCGATTTTATCGAAGACAGAGGCGCCGAAAATCCGAGCGACATGACCGCGATTGTCTTGTTGAAGGAAAAAATCAAGGACGTGCTGGAAACGCTAACCGATCGTGAAAGACAGGTACTCGAGCAGCGATTCGGGCTGGTCGATGGCTACAGCCGAACCCTGGAAGAAGTAGGCCGGCAGTTTCAAGTTACCCGTGAACGTATACGTCAGATCGAAGCAAAGGCCTTGCGCAAAATGCGGCATCCAACTCGTATTCGGCAGCTTGAAGGCTTCCTTGAAGCTCCCGGACTTTGATTTATGGTTGCCATTCGAGCGCAACTTCCAACTCTGCGGACAGTTCAATTGACTGGAGACTATGGATCGTGAGGATGACAAAAAGTTGTGGGATATTCTCGGCCGCGTTCCCGAGCCTAGGCTCTCCCCATTCTTTGCCCGCAATGTGGTAAGGCGCATTCGCCAAGAGGCGACTCGCTTTGATCGGATGCCCAGCTGGTTTAGTTGGCGGAGACTTGCCGTGGCTTCTGGTGCTGTCGTCGTCGTGATCGGCATGGCTGTCGCCACCCATCAATCTCCAGTCTCGCAGATGCCGGCTGTAAATGATTCAGACGTGGTGGCGAAAATCGATCCACAAGATTATGACGTCGTGGCCGATCTGGATGAACTGATCGCCTGGGATGAAAATAGCGTGTGGGAAGAAAAGCCAACCATGTAAACTGATCGTCGCTTTGTCGGCTTTCGCTTTGTTCTGCTCAGCCGCACAAGCGCAACCACAGTCGCATCGACCCGTTGGGCGTCCGCAGGCCGGGCATCCTCACGGGCGCCCTCCATCCCAGGGTATACGTGAACGGTGGATGGCAATGCCTCCGGCAGCGCGCCAAAATTTCCAACGCAACGCTGAGCGCTGGCTGCGGATGAGTCCGGAAGAGCGCAACGTCATGCGCCAGCGAGAGAATTGGCGCCGCGAGACCATCAGGCGTGAGACCGAAGCGGCGCTTCGCGAATCCGGTCTTCACTTGAATCCGCGGGAGCGCGCTCAGTTTGAATCCCGCTACATTCAGG
>JBKPLM010000201.1:0-14445 GCA_046731655.1 Verrucomicrobiota bacterium
GCCGGAGGACTTGTCTCTGCGATGGAGCCGGTGTTGCGCGAACGCGGTGGTACTTGGATCGGCTGGCCGGGAATTGCTGGCAAAATCCCAAAGGGACCGCTTGCCGACGCCACACGTAACGCTGGTTACAAAGTAGTGCCGGTTGCTCTTAGCGAATCCGAACGCGACGAATTTTACTACGGTTATTCCAACGAGGTCATCTGGCCGCTTTTTCATGATCTGCAAAACTTTTGCAATTTCGAACCGACATATTGGGAAGCTTACAAGCAGGTAAACGAGCGTTATGCCGACGCCATCGCTCGCTGCTCGGAATCTGACGACTTCATCTGGGTGCACGATTATCACCTGATGTACGTCGCGCAGGCATTACGCGAGCGCTGCTTACGTGCCGCCCTGACGTTTTTTCTGCACATCCCCTTTCCGCCGTATGACATTTTTGCAAAGCTGCCTCAACCGCAGCGGCTGCTACGCGCTCTTCTGCAATTCGATTTTCTTGGGTTCCAGACACGGCGCGACGTTCGCAACTTTCTCGGATGCGTACGGCGTGTGATGTCAGAGGCAAGGGTCGTTCCTCGTCGCGAGCTGCAATTGGTTTGTTTCGAAAATCGCGAGATTCGCCTCGGGCATTTCCCGATTGGGATTGACTTCGATTCGTTTGAAAAAGGTGCAATGTCCGAACAGGTCGGGCGCAGATCTCAGCAACTGCGGGCTAATTTTCCTGATTGTCAGTTGATCCTGGGTGTGGATCGGCTCGATTACAGCAAAGGAATTCCCGAACGATTGCGTGCTTTTCGGAACGCGCTGGAACGCCATCCGGAACTGCGCGAGCGCGTGGTGCTCATTCAGGTCGTCGTGCCGAGCCGGGTGGAGATTCCTAGGTATCATGAGTTCAAGCAACGCATCGATCGCCTGGTCGGTGACATCAACGGGCGCTTTTCGACCAGCAGTTGGTTGCCTGTACAATATCATTTTCGCATGCTCGACCGCGAAGATCTTCTTGCGCACTACCGCGCATGCGACGTCGCCTTCGTCACCCCGTTAAAGGACGGAATGAATCTAGTGGCCAAGGAATATTGTGCCTGCCGCATCGACGAAAACGGCGTGCTCATTCTCAGCCATTTCGCCGGCGCTGCGGAGCAGCTCAAAACCGGCGCGTTGCTGGTCAATCCTTACGATGTCGAGGAAGTTGCCGATACAATTTCGAAAGCATTCCGGATGAGCGATGCCGAGCGCACCGCGCGCATGAGACGCATGAGGCGGGTGGTCCGAAAAGAGAACGTTTTTTGGTGGATCGATTCATTTCTCAGAATCGGAGCGAAGCTCACTGCTCGATTGGCGCGATTTGCCAGCCGACGCGCTCGCTCAGTTAAACGCTAACAATCTGTCCAAAAAATTACCGCGCCGGTCATCCCGAGCCGCGCAGATAATGCCCGTCCGGCTCGGACCGAGGGACCTCACAGGGGCGGACCGCATCACCTTGTTTTGTGTGATCGTCCAGCAAATGCGAGGTTCCTCACTTCGTTCGGGATGACAAGCGGATACGAAGAAATCTATCGTCAAAAACGATCTCTTCGTGAGGCGCGGCGCGAATGGCCATCATCGATAATCTAAAAAAAATCTCCGACACAGTTTGGGAATTGCCCGCCACTTACAAAGAAGGCATGCGCGTGCCGGCACGGATCATTGCGACGGAAAAACTGGTTCACGAGATGGACGAAGCGGTTTACCAGCAGATCAGCAATGTCGCCACGTTGCCGGGGATTACGCGCTACGCGCTCTGCATGCCCGATGGCCACAGCGGTTATGGATTTCCCATCGGCGGCGTTGCGGCGATGGACGTGCACCAAGGCGGTGTCATTTCACCTGGCGGCATCGGGTTCGACATCAACTGCGGCATGCGCCTGGTTATCACCAATCTCACGCTCAACGATGTGCAGCCTCATCTGCATCAAATCGTTGACCGGCTCTATGAGCGGGTTCCTGCCGGAGTTGGGAGTCACGGGTTCTTGAAATTATCGCGTCAGGATTTTCGAAACCTTGTTGAACAAGGGGCTCGCTGGTGCATCGAACACGATTACGGCTGGGAGGACGACCTTGAAGTTACCGAGGAGAACGGCTGCATTTCCGGCGCCGACGCTTCGAAGATCAGCGAGCGCGCAATTGATCGCGGTTACAACCAGGTCGGTACCCTTGGCAGTGGCAACCATTACCTCGAAGTGCAGGTCGCGCGACCAGAGGATGTGCGTGATAAACAGCTCGCGCAAAAATTTGGAATCACGATCCCGAACCAAGTTGTAGTGATGTTTCACTGCGGCAGTCGCGGCTTCGGCCATCAGGTTGCCACCGATTATCTCCAGACGTTTCTCAAAGTGATGGAATCGAAATACGGAATCAAAATTTTCGACCGCGAGTTGGCCTGCGCGCCGTTCGAATCGCCTGAAGGTCGCCATTATTTCGCCGCGATGAAATGCGGATTGAACATGTCATTCGCAAACCGCCAGGTGATTCTCCATCAGATTCGCGAAGTTTTTTCCGAAGTATTCGGCCGCAGCGCCGAGGACCTCGGGATGCAGATGATCTACGACGTCTCGCACAACACCGCGAAGCTTGAACGCCACGTTATCGACGGAAAAGAAAAGCGATTGCTTGTTCACCGCAAAGGCGCGACACGCGCGTTCGGCCCTGGCCACGACGAAGTGGCTGCCCGTTACCGGGACATCGGCCAGCCGGTGATCATCGGCGGCTCGATGGAGACCGGTTCCTATCTGCTCGTGGGCAGAGCATCGGGCGGAGAAACATTTTTTAGCACGGCGCACGGCAGCGGTCGCACCATGAGTCGGACCAAGGCGCGCAAGCAATGGCATGGCAAACAACTCCAGCGTGACTTGGAAGCGCGCGGCATTTACGTCCGCAGTACGTCGTGGGCCGGTCTCGCCGAGGAAGCCGGGGCGGCCTATAAGGACATTGATGAAGTAATCGCCGCGACCGAGCTCGCGGGAATCAGCAGACCTGTCGTGCGATTTACGCCCATCGGGAATGTGAAGGGGTAGTTTTAAGCAGGGGAGCGCAATCCGCAGCCTACAACTTAGAGCTTAAGACTTAACACTTAAAACTTCGTGCCACACACTTGCGCACACCGATTACATTAGTCACCGGCCCACTGGGCAGCGGCAAAACGACATTGCTCCGTCACATTCTCGCCACGCGTGCGGCGAAGATTGCCATCGTGATGAATGAATTCGGCGAGATCGCGATCGATACGAAAGTAATCAAAGGCAAAAATGTACGGATCGCGGAGCTCGGCGGCGGCTGCGTTTGCTGCTCGTTGCTGGGCGAATTCGAGGCAGCCGTTACGGAGATCATCGAGAAGATTGCGCCTGAAATTATCGTGGTCGAGACCACCGGCCTTGCCGAACCGGAAGCGCTCGTGTTCAACATTCAGGAAGCGCTGCCCCAATGCCGGCTGGACGGCGTCGTCTCGGTCATCGACGCCGACATGCTGATTCGGTTCCCCGAGCTCGGTCACACCACGCGCCTGCAGATCGAAGGCGCGGACATCTTGCTTTTGAACAAGATCGATCTCGTCGACGTGAACCAGATCGAGCCGCTCGAAACCAAGCTGCGCGAAATTAATCCGACGGCGGCAATTGTTCGCACAGTGCGTTGCCGAATCGATCCCGAACTTTTGTTCGGAATCGGACGCGAGAAAAACGTCGCGCCTCCCCAACATGAACATCAGCTAGAGTTCGAATCGTTCACATTCAGTTCGGACAAAATTTTCTCCCGCGATTGTTTCGAACGTTTTGCGGACGCTATGCTCGCGAACGTGATCCGGGCGAAAGGGTTCGTCCGCTTCGCCGATGGAACGCAGCTCTTCAATTTCGTGGCCGGTCGCTGGGAACTTGAGCCGTTTGAATCTGAGGAGACTCAGCTCGTTTTCATAGGCAAAGGCGTTTTGTCGGAAAAGGAAGCGATTGTTGAATCCCTAAAGAAATGTCAGCAACAAGTTGGCTGAAAGCACCAAAGTGCTTCAAAGCAAAGATGACGGTTTGTAGGGCGTCTGTGTCAGACGCCGACCCATGGTTTGGCGTTTCACAGAATGGAGCCAGCCGGGCGGCCGCGACATGGACGGGCAGATCGCAGGACCGAGTGAGCGGGAGCGAACGAGTCAAACGCCCTGCAAAAATTTCGCGTCTCTTCGCGAATACATGCTTCCGTTTTTGAGCCACAGATGCCTTACCATTACTTGGAGGATGTAGGAACCGCCGACATCGCATTTGAAGCGACGGGATGCGATCTGCCGGAATTGTTCACAGCGGCGGCTGACGCGACGATGAACGTGATGATAGATAATCTCGATGCAATCGAGTCGCGTGAGACACGGCAAATCGAACTCTCGAACGACAACGTTGAAATGTTGCTTTTCGATTTTTTGCAGGAGCTTATTTATTTCAAAGACGCCAAGCGTCTTTTACTGCGAGCCCGCGAGACGCAGATTGACGAGAAAGGCGGAGCCTATTTTTTGAAAGTGAGAGTCACTGGCGAACAATTAGATGCAGCTCGTCATCAGCAGCGCGCTGACGTGAAAGCGGTCACGTTTCATGGTTTCTACGTCAAGAAACACGACGGCGGCTGGAAAGCGAAAGTGCTCTTGGATATTTGATCGTAGCGGTGCCGCGCCGCAAGCGTGCACTCCCCAGAACCAAAGAGCGCACCCCAGCGGACATCATTTCGGTTCCAGCGCGACGAAGCCGCTGCGGCCCTGGCTGTAGACGCGCATTAGAATCTTTTCGGTGGGCTTTAATTTTTTGCTAACGTCCACCAGATCCTTCGCATTCTTAACCAGGTGCTTATTCACTTCCTGGATCACGTCGCCTTCGCGTAAACCAGCTTTTCCAGCAGGCGAATCGGCATCAACTTCTGCAATAACGGCCCCTTGAACCTCCTTCGGCAGATTCAACGCGCCGCGAATATCGTCGGTGATATCAGCTATCGCGACTCCACCGAAAACCGTAGCTTTCTCAGGCTGCGCGCTTTCTTCGGGAGACATTGCGGGACCGCCTTCCTCTGCCGCGCCCGCAGGCATCTCAGCAAGCTCTATATCGAACGTTCTAGTCTGACCTTCGCGATTCACCTGGATCTGCGCTTTGCTGCCGGGCGGCATTGAGCCAATCATTAAACGCAACTCGCGCGCATCGCTTATTTTCTTTCCGTTCACCGCAATAATCACGTCGCCGGTCTTCATTCCAGCTTTTTCCGAAGGAGTTTTCGGTGCGACCTCGCCTACCAGCGCGCCGGTCGGTTGGCCCTTGAGCTTCATCGCTTCGGCTAACTCGGGCGTGAGCGTTTGTACGGACGCGCCGATGTAACCGCGCACGACTCGGCCTTTTTCGCGCAGACTCTGCATCACGTCCCGCGCCAGATTGGCGGGAATCGCGAAGCCAACGCCCTGGTTTCCACCGCTTCGGCTGAAAATCGCCGTGTTAATGCCGAGCAATTGGCCTTTGATATCGACCAACGCGCCGCCAGAGTTGCCCATGTTAATCGCCGCGTCTGTCTGGATGAAATTTTCATAATCAACAATGCCCATCCCGCCGCGGCCGATGGCGCTGATAATGCCCATTGTGACCGTTTGCCGCAGACCAAATGGATTTCCCACTGCGAGCACGATGTCGCCCGCCCGCGCCTTTTCGCTGTCGGCGAACGTGATTCCCGGCAGATTTTTCTCGTCGATCTTCAGCAACGCCACGTCGGTGCCGGCATCCGTACCGACTTTCTTTGCCTTGTATTTGCGCAGCTCCGTGCCGAGCCCCACCATGATTTCTTCCGCGCCAGAAACGACGTGATTAGCGGTGAGAATGTATCCATCCGGGCTGACGATCACGCCCGAGCCGAGACCTTGAAGCGTTTGCTTACCTTGCCTCTGTGGAAGTTGTCCGCCGAAAAATTGTCGCAGCGCGTCATCGGAAAATGGAAACGGCGCCATCGTCCGAGACACCGTCTGGGTAGTGAACACTGTCACCACGCTCGGCGCCACCTTCTCGACGACCGGTGCAAAACTGGTGATAACCCCAGGCTGCATCGGTGGAGTTTCTTGCGCTGTAGCCGACAACGCACCCGCGAACGCGCAAAACATGGCGCCGATCAGCAACCCGAAGGACCGGAAAATTCCTCTTTGCATAAAACATTTCCCCATCAGGTGAATCGCGCGCTCGATGGCACCCGGCCCCTTTTTGTGAGAACGCGTCTGATTGGATAGGAGAGCTTAACGTGATAGTTACCGATATTTGCAGCGCAGTTATCGCTTACGCGGGCTCGCGTGCACGTTTCGGTGCCCTCGCTGAAACGCAGTTGTAGCCGGGATCGATGATCCCGACTGGGATGCGCAAAATCATGCAGAGACCGGCATCAACGATGCCGGCTACAACCGATCACTGTCAATGGGTACTCTCGACTTACCAATCACGGCGTGGGGCGCGCCCTTGGTATCGGTCGAGGCCTTGGCGTCGGTCTTTGCCTTCCAGGCGTCGCTGAAGCTGTCGGCGTTGGTGTTGGTGAAGGCGATGGCGTCACCGATGGCGTTGTTGACGGGGTTGCAGTTGGTGTTGCTGTCGGACTTGCAGTAGGCGTCGCCGAAGCTGTCGCTGTGGGAGTGGCCGTCGGAGTGGGTGTGGGTGTCGGAGTTGGTCCTACCGCGACGTTAACGACGCCAGTCATGCCGAGGCCGCAGTGCGCGGCGCAGAAGTAAGAAAAGGTACCGGCCTGCGCAAAAGTGTGCGTATAAACGAAGCCTGTATTGTTAAGGGTCCCCGCGTCGCAGTTCATGTCATCGGGAGAACAAAACTGCCCGTCGGCGGTGCATGAGGTGCCGCTGGTGACGCTGTGGTTGTTGGTGGCCCAGGTCCAGCGCACAGTGTCGCCGACCGAGATGTTGACTGTGTCCGGCACAAAGACGAAGCCGCCCTGCCCCACCGCTACATCTACAATCTGGCCAGTACCCGACGGCAGACCGCGCACGACTGGTCTGCCCTTTTGATCTACAATGTGAATGGCAGGGCCGGAGGTATGTTTCTGTTGCGCCGTGGTGATGCGTTCGTCGCCCGATTCAGCTTGTGACGAGAATGACAGCGCAAGCGTCGCTGCCAGCCAAATAGTCACTGAGGTTACTGCATTAAATGGTTTCATGGTCTTAATCCTTCTTCTGTGCGCCAGCGTTTGCGGATTTCCTGTTTTAAACTGAAACCGAACGATAGCTGACACTTTGCGATTCGGTTGGGCGGCGATACTGCGCAGGAACTTCGGAGAAGCGCAAGAAGAATGATTTGTCAGCTTTCGCGAAGGAAGGTAACGAAACTGTTACCTGCTCAAAGAAGAAGGAAACGGCGAAAGGGAGACCCGTCTTCGCTGCGCTACGGCGTGGCAGGAACGGCGACACGGCGCAGTATATCTCCAGTTCCCCCATTTGGCCGATTCGTCCACGCTAGGAGTCAGGGACCTGGCTCTATCGCGGAGTCGGGCCAACATGAGGAATTGGACGCTGCCTTGGTGTGGCTCTGGGAATGGGACCCATAGGTGTCCAAGTGTTCGTGGTGGGATCATACCTGCCGCCTGTATTTAAATCTTGGAACTTGGCGCTACCGCCCCAAATGATCATTTCACTACCTGTCCACACCGCAGTGTGCAAGATCGGCCTTCGGGCGCGTTTGTGGTGCTAGTAGGTGTCCAACTGTCTGTATTGGGATGGTATCTCCCGCCGGTGTTCAAGCCGGGGAATGTCTGACTGCCGCCCCAGATAATCATTTCACTGCCGGTCCAAACTGCCGTATGAGCATTTCGGCCATCGGGGGGTGCACACGCAGCCGGGGTCGGCGACCCCGGCTACAACCGTTCACTGATCACCGATCACGATTACCTTAGATCGGCGGCGTGGGGCGAGGATGCGGAGTGGGACGAGGCCTTGGCGTTACTCTGGGTGTAGCACTAGGTGTTGGAGTGGACGTCGGAGTCCCACTTGGTGTGGGGCTAACTGTTGCCGTAGGCGTCGGAGTTGGCGTAGGGCCCTCGGCAGTTCTCCTGAGAATAGCACCAAAGCCACCTACTGCGTTTCCCGTATTTGTCTCAGTAAAGGAAACATTATAGAGATCCTGGTTTGTGCCACTTTCCTCACGAGACCAGGTCTGTCCTCCGTCCGTTGTTCTCACGATTGTCCCCAGTTGTCCTACCGCTGTTCCATTAGAAGCGTCTGTAAAAGACACACCTAAAAGGATCTCGGAGACACCACTGACTTGGCTAACCCAGGTCTGTCCTCCATCTGTCGTTCGTAAAATGGTGCCCAGATCGCCTACAACTGTGCCTGTATTGGCATCTGCGAACCAAACTGCTCGGAGCTGATTGATTGTTCCGCTTGTTTGCGGCGTCCAGTTTTGGCCTCCGTCTGTGGTTCTTAATATTGCACCATCGTTGCCAACGACCGTCCCCGTATTGTTATCTGTAAAATAGACGCCAAGCAGCCCGGTTGCCGTGCTAGATTGCACACCCCAATTTTGTCCCCCATCGGTCGTGTTGAGAATTTTTCCCTCGAGAAAGCCGACAGCCGTCCCATGATTTTCATCGGTGAATTGGACAGCATAGAGCCAGTCGGTTGTATCGGTAGTCTGTTGAGTCCAGTTGTTGCCGCCGTCTGTTGTTCTTAGGATTATGCCCTCCTGGCCTACGAGGGTTCCAATGTTGGAATTGACGAAATGCACACCGAAAAAGTTCAGGCCAGCAAACGGATCGCCTATTCCGCTGTTTTGCCGTGCCCAGCTGTTACCGCCATCTGTTGTCCTAAGGATCATGCCGTCCGGATTCTCATAGCCCACGGCAGTTCCCGTATTCGCATCGGTAAACGAAACGCCGTACAAAAAATTGAAGGTGACAGTTGGCTGGCTGTTCCACTGCGTGCCTCCATCGGTGGTTTGAAGAATGATGCCAGCGTCGCCGACAATCGTCCCCGTGTTCGCGTCGGTGAAGGACACGGCATAGAATGCGTTCGCTCCTTGAGGCAGCGAGTAACTCGTCTGCTCAACCCAGTTGTTCCCACCATCGGTTGTTCTGAGAATAATTCCGGTCCCGCCTAGCTCGAAACCGGAAATCGTTCCGTTATTCGTGTCGGTGAACGAAACGCCATAAAGAGTCTTGGTCGTCCCGCTTGTTTGAGGCGACCAGTTGTTGCCTCCATTGGTCGTTCTGAGAATCAAGCCTCCATCGCCGACAGCGGTTCCGGTATTGGCATCGGTAAATGAAACTTTGAAAAGACACACCGTTCCCGGGTTTGACTGAGGGACCCACGTGGTTCCGCCATCGGTTGTTCTGAGAATGGTGCTTTCTCCACCGATTCCGCACGCGCCGCCCACTGCCGTTCCCGTGTTCGTATCAACAAACGAAACACCGAACAGTGTATTCCCAGTCCCGCTTGATTGAGGGAGCCAGCTGTTTCCGCCGTCAGTGGTTCTAAGAATGGTGCCACTGTCACCCACAGCCGCTCCGTTATTTGAGTCACTGAACGAAACTCCACGAAACTGAAGAGTTGTTCCACTTGGCTGGGTGACCCAATGATTACCTCCGTCCGTTGTTCCAACGATGACGCCGCCTTCGCCGACAGCCGTTCCGTGATTTGCATCTGTGAAGGAAACTGCCCACAGAGTTTGTGTCGTGCCGCTGGCCTGAACCGTCCAGCTGTTTCCGCCATCCGTCGTTCGCACGATCGTCCCGTGTTCGCCCACGAGAGTGCCAGTGTTTGCATTCACAAAGGAAGCGCCTCGAAGATTGTTGCCCTGCGGAAGAGGATTTTGCCAGTGCCACTGGGGACTTGATGAGCCACTTGGAATTTTGCTCGAGACACTAGCCATTGCACCGCTTCGAGCCTGTCCAGTATGGATAGTGAGTAAGAGCCCGCAGGAAGCTGCTAGGCCGAGGATAGTTAACGGAAGTCTGGTGTTTGTTATTTTCATAATGTTGGTTGGCATTGTTTTCGGTTTCATCTCTTGAATAGCTTGATTCGGTTAATACGGGCCGAGGGCGGCCCGGCTCCATCGACATTCACCGAGGAGGAACGCTGGAGACAGCCTGCCCCAGGCTGTATGGACTTTAAAAGACGGAATCTAATCATTGGTATGAGTGACTGAATCGCTTTGGCTCTACCTACTCCCTCATATCCCAGTGGACCGCCTGTTAGCGCGGCGGAGTAGGGCGCGGCCGTGGGGTCGGAATCGGTCTTGGAGTCGGGGTGGCCCTAGGTGTTAGCTCTCGCCTGAGAATTGCGCCGCCATAACCGACCGCCGTCCCGTGATCAGCATCGGTAAAGGCAACCCCAGCAAGGCCGTAGTCAGTCCCGGTCATCTCCCTCACCCAATTTTTCCCGCCATCTGTTGTTCGGAGGATAACACCGACACCGCCAAAAGCGAGTCCGTGATTAGCGTCGGTGAAGGACACCGCATCGAGGACCTCGGCAGTTCCGCTTGCCTGTGGCGTCCAACTGCCGCCACCGTCCGTAGTTCTAAGAATCGTCCCAAACTGACCCACAATTGTGCCGGTATTTGCGTCGGTGAAGCAGACGTCGAGAAGGTCGGCTTCTGTTCCGCTTACCTGTGAAATCCAATTATTCCCGCCATCCGTTGTTCTAAGGATTACGCCGGCTCCGCCAACGACTGTGCCTACATTGGCATCCGTAAGGAAAACTCCAACAAGGGGATTGGAAGTCCCGCTGGATTGGCTATTCCAAGTGTTTCCGCCATCCGTGGTGCTAAGGATCGTGCCAAAGAAACCGACAGCCGTCCCGTGGTTTACATCGGCAAAGGAAACGTCCCATAGATCGTCTTTCGTGCCGCTCGTCTGCGGAACCCAGCTTGTTCCTCCATTGGTTGTCCTGACGATTGTACCAAAGTTTCCCACAGCCGTCCCGTTATCGGCGTCGGTAAATGAGACACCCAGGAGCCAATTCGCGGTTCCACTTGCCTGATTTAGCCAGTGTTGGCCTCCGTCTGTTGTGCGGAGAATCGTTCCGTCCTGACCGACAGCGGTACCGGTGTTCGCATCAATAAAAGCGACGTCCTCCAACGAACCGTTTGTTACTGTGCTTGACTGACCAACCCAGTTACTCCCTCCGTTAACTGTCCCAACGATTGTCCCAAAAGCGCCAACCGCAGACCCGTGATTTACATCACCAAACGACACGCTGGCAAGCAACTCGGCCGTACCACTAGTCTGAGTGACCCAGGTGTTTCCTCCATTAGTTGTTCGGACGATGATTCCGTCGCTACCCACCGCCGTTCCATTATTTGCATCCGCGAAGGAAACACCATAGAGCCAGCTTTTTGTTCCGCTTGTCTGGGCGACCCAGTTAGTTCCACCGTTTGTTGTCCTAAGAATTGTGCCGGCTTCACCAACGGCCGTTCCAGTATTGGCATCAGAAAACGAAACGCCATAAAGGAAGTTGCCGGTTCCACTGTTCTGCGTTGTCCAGTTAGCGCCGCCGTCTGTTGTTCTGAGGATCAACCCATACCAACTGACGATCGTTCCGTTATTTGAGTCGGTAAACGAAACTGAATTAAGGTTGTTATTCGTTCCACTTGTCTGACTCGTCCAGTTGGCTCCGGCGTCTGTTGTTCGGAGAATTATTCCGTTCTCTCCAACTGCAGTTCCCGTACTGGCATCGACGAATGACACTGCCAGGAGAGCATTGGTCGTCCCACTTGTTTGAGTGAGCCAGTTTGTGCCGCCGTCCGTTGTCTTGAGAATCGTTCCGTCCCCGCCAACCACGGTTCCATGATTAGAATCAGTAAATGAAACGCCATACAGCGTGCTGGTTACTCCACTGGCTTGAATGATCCAGGTTTGTCCGCCATCAGCCGTCCTGACAATAGTCCCGTAGCCGCCGACAGCTGTCCCGTTGTTTGCATCGACAAACGAGATGCTAAAAAGCTGGTTGCCTTGAGGCAGAGGATTTTGCCAGACCCAATGGGCAGTTGATGAGCCGGCGTTAACATGACGCGACGAACTGGTCGTAGCACCGCTTCGAGCATAGCCAGTCTGGATAGCCAGCGATAACCCGATAGCGCCTGCAAGGCTTAAGATAGAAATCGGCAGGTGAAAAACGAAAGTGCTAGACGCCTGTGGGGCCGCCCCTCCTTCGCAGGAAGAGGGGGAGGGTGAGGGTGAGGGTTGGTTCGCGGCGACTCGCGTCAAAAGCTTTCGCGACCTGAAACACGCAAGCTGCGAACCCCTCACCTTAATCCTCTCGCCTGGCCCAAGGGGAGAGGCGATCATTCGCGGTTTTGATTGAGTCTTCACTTTATTTTCACTGCTTCGAAGCTGGCAAATCAAACAGAATCCTTTCGAGATAAATCGAACACTAACTTGCGTTTTAGCCCGGCGGAGTAGGACGGGGCCTTGGCGTTGGACGAGACCTTGGCGTTGGAGTTGGTCTTGGCGTGGCACTCGGAGTAGAAGTTGGTGTCGGCGTTGTGCTAGGCGTAGCTGTAGCTGTAGGTGTCACAGTTGGCGTCGGGGTAGGTGTCCCGCTTGGGCAGTGATTGAAAGCCATGTGCGCGCTGAGCGCGCCGTTTTGGGCGCCAGGCGTCGCCACATTGAGTGTACCGATATCGTCGTTTACCGCAGGCCAGGCATCCATCGAGCCAAACGTGCCGCCGATCGGTGTGGGATCACCGCGGCGCGCAGCGATCAACAGATTGCCGTTAGTTAACCCAAGCACGAGGCGGTCCGATGTACCGTTGCTATCGAGATTGGCCCAGAACACGACGTTCCCTGCCGCATCGATTGTCTGCATTGGATTACGTGAGAATGCCAGGCCAAGGCATTGCCCGCCATCGATAGGATCGAAGAACACGACGACTTTTCGCCAATTTCCAGGAGCTCCCGCGAACCAACCAGAGTTGAAGGTATCGGGAGTGGGACGGTAGTCAGCGAAGAATGCAATTTGTCCGGCGTTGTTAATTGAAGCAGCTTGCATATCAAAGTACGTCCCGCCGATAGGCGTAGGATCAGGCACCTTAACGTACCATTCGTCGACCTGGCCGGTGCGAACGACGATACCGCGCCCGGTAATGCCACCGCTCACGATGGCACGAAAGGCAATCTGGTCCGAGTCATTAATATCAGGCACCGGACCAGTGGGAATAGAAGTTCCGTCCTGGAAGCCGAAACTCTCAGTGCCGAGGCCGGTATAAGTCCCGCCACCAGGAGCAGGATCGCCGAGCGCCGCCACTTTTGTTATCACACCATTGTCCCACATGAATAGGTTGCTGTTGATTGTTTCACCTACCGGCGACGCAAGGAACACGACCTTACCGTTGTTATTCAGTGAGCCTGGGCCCACCGCCCCAAACGTGCCTCCAATCGGCGAAGGATCCCCAACGGCGGCGACCTTGATAATTTGCCCCGACGCAGCCTGATAGAGAAACAGTGCGCGTCTTGAATCGCCGCCGTTGACATCGCAAAAAAAGAGCGCGTCGCCCGCATCATTAACGTCAGGCGTAAAGACTGTGCCGAAGAAGAAGCTGCCGAAATGTCCACCGATAGGTGAGGCATCACCGCACATCGAAGTTGTATCTCCGCTACCACCTAGCCCGCCACAGCCAATAGCAATTGCACTGATTGTACCGTCTGAATCAGCGACAAACACACCCTGGTTACGATCGGAGCCATCGACCTGCGAGTTAAATGCGACGCGTCCGGATATGTTCACAGTGGTTGGGTTGATGAAAGCCACCGGATTCAACGTCCCGCCATTGGTGTTCGGAGCGATCTGGCCGTGCGCAGCGCGAGACTCCACGCCACAAATAGTACCCAGCGGAGAGCCAGGGCTGGTGACGCTGTAGTCTTCTTGTGGCGATGCAATCGTTGCGCGTTCGGCTGTATCGTGAACTCTTACGATCGTCTTTGCGCCGGGATTGTGAAGGCCGTTGCGTGACATCCCGGAGTTTTTGCTATTCTGCAGTTCTCCCTGTGCAAGCCGTATCGTAGTGATGGTGACAAACAGCAGAACGACGAAAAGAGCGCCTCGAAGAAGGTGCGTCACGATGGTAGTAAGCGGCTTTTTATTCATTTTTAGTTAGGCCTTTGTATGAAGTAGAGCTCACGCCAAGGCCATCTCATACATATGTGCTGTTGTAGCCCCGGCGCTGCGTCGCCGTGTCCACGGCAGCAACCTAGCTGAGGCGCCTTGACGCAGCGAGGCGGCTGCAACACTTGTAAGAGCAGCTCCTAGTGACATTATAACGTTGATATTTATCGAGCTACGTCCTTACGGCGGCGTTGGGCGCGGGTGAGGCGTTGGCCGAGGCCGCGGTGTCGCTCTCGGCGTTGGGGTCGGTGTCCCCGATGGCGTCGAGGTTGGAGTCACTGTGGGCGTTGGAGTTGCCGTGGCCGTAGGTCTAGGTGTCGGGG
>JBKPLM010000202.1:0-11194 GCA_046731655.1 Verrucomicrobiota bacterium
GTTATGCGTGGGGTCACGACGCGTTGCGGCCTTTAAGCAAAACTGCGCACGATTGGTATGGGCAGTCGCTCTTCATGACTCCGGTCGATGCTCTCGACACACTCATCCTGATGCATCTCGACGCCGAGGCCGAAAGGGCGCGATCGCTTATCGTCAGTGATCTCTCGTTCGATCGCGATATTTACGTCAAAAATTTCGAGATAACGATACGCCTGCTCGGCGGGCTGCTTTCCAGCTATCAACTGACGGGTGACAAACGCCTCTTGAATTTGGCGGAAGACTTGGGAAACCGATTGCTCCCAATTTTCAATTCACCGACCGGGCTCCCTTATGTTTACGTCAATCTACGCACTGGCCAGACACGCGATCCGGTAACGAATCCGGCGGAAACCGGCACGCTGCTGTTGGAATTTGGGACGCTGAGTAAGTTAACTGGCAGATCCGTTTTCTACGAAAAAGCGAAACGCGCTTTGCTTGAAACTTTCAAGCGACGTTCGCCGCTCGGCCTGGTCGGAGAGAGCATCAACGTCGAGACAGGTGCGTGGACGAACACCGACAGTCACATCAGCGGCGGCATTGATTCGTACTACGAATATCTCTGGAAGTGCTGGCTTCTGTTCGGCGACAAAGATTGTCACGCAATGTGGGAAGCGAGTATCCCCGCCGCTAACAAATATTTAGCGGACGAGACTGGCGGCGATTTGTGGTACGGCCACGCTGACATGCAAACAGGCAAGCGGACGAAGACAGAATACGGCGCGCTCGATGCATTCTTCCCTGGGTTGCTCGCCTTCTGCGGCGACCTGGAACGCGCGCGTCAGCTGCAAGCTTCGTCGTTCAAAATGTGGAATCTGCACGGTATCGAGCCGGAAACGCTTGATTACAAAACGATGCGCGTGGTCGTCGGACGTTATCGTCTACGTCCCGAGATCGTTGAGTCCACTTATTACCTTTATCATTACACGGGTGACCCGGAATATCGACGTATGGGCGAGAAAATATTCGATGACTTTGTTAAATATTGCCGCACTGATGCCGGTTACGCTGCGCTCGCCGACGTCAGCACCAAACAACAGCTCGACGAAATGGAGAGCTTCGCCTTGGCCGAAACTTTCAAATATTTCTATTTACTCTTCACGCCGCCTGAAACCTTGCAATTCGATGGAGTTATCTTTAATACCGAAGCGCATCCATTAAAACGAACACGGTGAAACGTTCTTCTAACATTTTCTTATGATTTTTGAGTGGCTAAAGCAGCAAAGGCGCCGTCGTCTGCGAGCGCGGCCATTTCCAAAAGAATGGCTGACGTTGGTTCAGCGTCATGTTGTATTTTTTCACAAGTTGACCGCAGGCGACCGCGCGGAACTGCTTGGTCACATTCAAGTGTTTCTTGCCGAAAAACGGTTCGAAGGATGTGGCGGGTTCGAGATCACGGATGAGGTCCGCGTAACCATTGCGGCGCAAGCTTGTCTCCTATTATTACATCGCGAGACGGACTATTTTCCACATCTGCTCACGATCCTCGTTTATCCATTGACATACATGGTGCAGGAAGACCACCGGATTGGTGAGCATGTCTGGGAAGAAGGAACCGTGGGTCGGCTTGGCGAGACTGGCCGAAGGATGGGATCGCTGGTCCTATCCTGGGGCGCTGTCAAACATGGCGCGGCCGATCCTTCCGATGGCAAGAACGTTGTTCTTCATGAATTTGCTCACCAACTGGATTACGAAAATCACGCAGCTGACGGAGTGCCGGGATTAGCAACCCGCGAGCAACAATCCGCGTGGAGTGAAGTTATGAAATCCGAGTTTGCGTCGCTGCGCGCTGCTGATGAAAGCGGGATCCCAACCTTGCTCGATACCTACGGAGCTACTGATCCCGTTGAGTTTTTCGCCGTATCGGTCGAGGCATTCTTTGAGCAACCGCGCGCGTTACAGGCTCGTCACCCGCGGCTATACGCGGAACTGCAAAAATATTTTCAGCAGGACCCTGTCGATTATTCTGCTGAGCAGGCAGGCTAGAATTGAGGCAACGATCTGAAGGGTTTTCTGCCGCTAACAATCAACGCCTTCGCGGGGAAACTCATTGTTCCGCTAGCAAAATATCTCCGCGCAGCATCGGCAACAGCCTTCTTCACAGTTGGTAATTGAGCGGGCGTGAGTCTGGCCATTTTTTCTCGCAAAGTTTCCGACATTTCGGTCCGCAACTGCCAGAACTGCTCAAATGAAATCGCTGCTTCAATTTGAAAATTCAGCTGGCGTTCGGTTACATTTTTAGCGTCGGCTTCTTCCAGGATTTCAGCCAGCCTACCGGGAACGGCGAAACGGAATGCCTCTGGAGCATCAGGGTCCTTCGGCGGAATCTCCACAAATCGGTCGATTACGTCTGTGATAGTCGAAAAGAAAGGATTAGCTTCTTTGGGACCCCAGACAGCAAACGCGACACATCCATCCTCGAGAACGACTCTCAATGCCTCCCGCACCGCGGCGGCGGGATCAGCGAAAAACATTGCTGATAACCTGCCTACGGCTACGTCGAAGGTACACGCTTCAAAGGGCAGGTCGTTGGCGGAACATTGTCGGAAATGGATGTTCTCAACGCTTCGTCGTGCTGCTTCCGCCTGAGTACTCTCGAGCATTCCGGCCACAGGATCGGTGTACGTTACTGACCCTGTCGGGCCCACAATTTTTGAGATTGTGAGCGACGGCTCGCCGCTGCCGCCGCCGATATCAAGCACCTTTTGACCGATTCCGATCTGCGCTTCTTCGACCAAGCCCGACGTCAAAGGCGCGAACATTTCGGCGATCAGGTCCCGGTACTTGTCCCAATACCGCGCAGAGGTGTGCCATCCGTGGAGCGCGTTCGTCTGGTTCTCAGGAATCATTTGGTTCAAGGGAGCCGGCCCGTTATTTCACTCCAAAGGCCGGGGCGACGATCCTCCGTCACATCGAAACTAAGGGTTGCTTGAGGAACAGGCGGCACCCTGCCGCGATTTCGTCTACGCCTTATTTATTGCGGCTGTGGCACGATCCGGAGATATGGCTTGGGCGCTTTCCAGCCTTGCGGATAACGCTTCTTCGCCTCCTCGTTCGAAACCGAGCCGGCAATGATCACATCATCTCCTTGTTTCCAATTAACGGGCGTCGCTACCTGATGTTTCGCGGTCAATTGCAGGGAGTCAATCACGCGCAGCACCTCGTCGAAGTTGCGGCCTGTCGTCATCGGATAGGCGAGGATCAATTTAATCTTCTTGTCCGGTCCGACGACGTAGACATTGCGTACGGTCGCGTTGTCGGCGGGTGTGCGCTTCTTCGGGTCGCCTTCAACATCTGCGGGAAGCATCTCGTACAATTTCGAGATCTTGAAGTTGGAATCACCGACGATTGGGTAGTTTGGCGCGTGCCCTTGCGTTTCTTCGATGTCCTTTGCCCAGCCTTCATGATCGCCAGTCGAATCGACTGATAATCCCATCACCTTCACGTTTCTGCGGTCAAACTCCGGTTTGATTTTGGCCATATAACCAAGCTCCGTCGTGCAGACCGGAGTGAAGTCCTTTGGGTGAGAGAAAAGAATGGCCCAGGAGTTGCCGATCCAATCATGGAACCGGATCCGGCCTTCGGTAGTTTCCGCTTCAAAATCTGGTGCTGTATCGCCAATTTTCATACGTTTTTCCTCCGCTGTTGTACTACGGTGAAATCTTTCTCAAGTTCCGTAGCGAAAGTCAACACTGGCGTGGCGATGCCGACAACTATTACTCAGCGATCAGGTCGCAGAATTTATTAAGGTCAATGTTACCACCTGAAACGATTGCGACAATCGGACCTTCGCCGGCTTTGCCACTCAAAGCCGCAGCAAGCGGCAGCGCACCTGCGCCCTCGGAGATTACCCGAGCCTTTTCAGCCATGAGCCGCATCGCCTTCTTTGTTTCGTCCAGACTGACGACGAAGTAATCATCGACCACTGGTTTCATTCGGTCCCACATTCGAGGGAACGTGCTTTGGCCGCCCGCTCCATCGACGAAGGAGGCCTTCCACTCCTTGAACACTTGCGGCGACGCCATTTTGAACGACAGCGCGGCCGGTGCGGCTGTTTCCGGTTCTACACCGAGAATCTTTATCTCCGGCTTGAGGGCTTTGAGTGCACTGCCGACGCCAGTGATAAGTCCGCCACCACCAATGCTGGCAATGACCGCCACCGTATCTGGTGCGTCCTCCAAAATTTCCAGTCCCATTGTCCCATGGCCCGCGATGAAGTTGTCGTCGTCGAATGGATGAATAAACGTGCCTTCGGCCCCAGGAAATGAGCGCTCCTCCAGTGTTTTCCATGCGACTTTGTATGGTACTGGAAATAGCTTTGCGCCGAGTGCTTCCATCCGTTGTAGCTTCGCCTTCGGCGCGGTCTCAATTACTACCACGGCGCATGGTACTCCTGCTTGTCGCGCCGCGTAGGCGACCCCTTGTCCTGCATTTCCCGCACTGATTGTCCAAACACCGCGCCTTCGCTCGGAATCAGAGAGCAGCGCAACCGCATTCGCGGCGCCGCGCAATTTGTAAGCATTAATCGGCTGCAGGTTCTCCAGCTTGAGTCGAATGTCAGGAAAGCCCGGTCCGAGCTCCAGACGGATGAGCGGCGTGCGAACGATCGTCTGCGCGATTCGTTTACGCGCTTCCTGTATTTCTGAGAGTTGAATCGGACGAACCGGTTCGAGAATCATCGACTCACTGTAGAGGCAGCCGTGTCGGCTGCAATTTTGTGCAGTCTTTTAATATCAGGCCGCTCGCAAAAAAACTTTGAACGTAATCGACAGCGCGACTATCTGAGCATTCACCATGATTAAAATTACCACTACAGCTCTAGTTGCCGTTGCGATGCTTACGGCATCCAGTGCATTTGCAGGAGACAAGGCATCTTGTGCCAACGGCGCCTCGAAGGCGAATTCAAACACGTGCGTCAATCTGGCAACGCTGAATCTCACGCCAGATCAAAAGACAAAGATCGAAGCATGGCAGGCCGAATGTATGAAAGCAGGCTGCACAAAGGAAAGCCGACACACATTCCTTAAACAGGCCAGGGGAATTCTTTCTGCACAGCAATTCGCTCAGTTGAAAGCGCAATGTCAGAAGTCCGCTAAGGCTACAAAGAAAACAGAAGCCTGATTTGCACCGATAGTTTTAAACAGAATCGCGCCGTGGAAAATCCCGGCGCGATTTTGTTTTCGCAAGGCTTCTCAATCCGAGGGAGGGTCAGCAGCATCGAGCGCATTGCGGCGGAACAGGTCTGGCTGTCCACGACGCTGTATTTGTATCTGCTTAGCGCTAAAGGCCCCTTCTCAATCCAGCTTGGGGCAATGCCCCAGGGCTGCAAATGGCGCTGCGCCTTTGGCGCTAAACACGGACCCCTTTTTAGAAGGTTTTGTCAGAATCGAGAAGAATTGTAACCGGGCCTTCATTGACCAATTCTACCGACATCCTCGCCTGGAAAACTCCTGTTGCCACGGTGACTCCCAACCTGCGCAGCGCTTCGTTGAACTCCTCGTAGAGTTTCTTTGCCTGTTCCGGCGGCGCGGCAGCAATAAAGCTGGGCCTGCGTTGACCGCGCGCGTCGCCGTACAGCGTAAACTGCGAGACAACCAGCGCACTGCCTGCTACGTCCAGGAGAGAGCGATTCATTTTTCCCTGATCGTCCTCAAAAATTCTCAGATTTGCGATCTTCTCCGCCATGCTGGCAGCGACGGCGGATGTATCGTTGCGGCCGACGCCAAGCAAAATTACGAGACCCGCCGCGATTTCTCCTGCGACGTTGCTCTCCACGGTTACGCGGGCACGGCTTACACGCTGGATAACGGCTCGCATTTTTCAGCTACAAAATTTTCTCCAGCAAATCGGCTAGACGCCATCCGGCTTTGTGTAGTTCGTCGCGGACCAGATTAGCGGCCCAAACGCGATAAAGAGTATGATCCGCAGCCGGTTTTTCGACTGCCTCACCGGCTGCAACGGTCCGGTCTTCGTCTTGTTGTGGATGCACGTGTGTGAATTGCAGCCGCGCATACGCCTCGCGCGCCGCTGGCAGAATTTCATCTGCCCATATCTCTGCATAACCATCGACGGCGACATTTGATGGCATCCGCCAATTGTTCGGTTCATGAGTCGCCATCTCGTAGACCAGTTCCCGCTTGTGGGGCTCGATGAGGGCCTGCAATTCGCCCTTCCGTAGCATGCCGGGTCCCTCGGACAAAAGCGCATTCACTGCATCATAGTCTCAAAAGCCGTGCAATTTCTTCTTATGAATTCCGCGTCTGCGCGGCAGTTCGTCGCTCAGCTCGAGCGTAAATGTATTGCCGCCTTCATCTCCAAGCGCTGACTTATCTTTGTCTGGATCTACGACTCGACCATGTTGACCGAAATATTCCGCGCCCACATGCAAAGGCTGATGAATGTCAGCGATGTAATGCGCAAGCAAAATGAGTGCTACGGGCCTGGTAATCTTTCGTTCGTTTTGCTCGGGCACTCGCCCCTGCAAAACCTCGACGCAAAATGGAATCATATGGACTACGTCCCATTTGCTGCGGCCGGCGTGTCCGTCGCGGTATCCTTGCGCTGGCACGACAGGCACGTCTGTATAGTGGAACCAATGATGTGAAGGCGCGCCTGAATTTATGCTGGACGTTGGCGGATTTGCTCGCCAGAAATCGCGCAATTGCCTATCGATGTTTCGATGCGCTGAGTAATGAAATGACCTCGGATCATCAACACCCTTCTTGTCCCAGCCTTTGATCTCGTCAGCAAGGACGGCCGCTTTTTCCAGAGTAAGCCCATCCAGTAGAGCGCGGATCTTTGTGGCGGTAGGCGTGTTTGCCAATCGTTCGTCTGCAATCGCGCCGACGATCTCATGGCCAGCCGACCCGTACGCTTGCGCCGCTGTGGAGAATTGAAGAGTTAAAAAAGCTAAGTAGAAAGAGCGGCACAGTGCAGGTTTCATTTCAGAATTGCCGACAATACGATTGAATCCACGCCTGCCTACAAGAGTTCTGGCACGGCCGTAGCTCAGCCGTTGAAGTTCGCGCGGATTTGCTCGAGTCGTTTCTGGAGTTTCGAGAAGTGTGATCCTGGCCAGTAGATTTGGCCGCATCCCGTGCAACGCCGGAATTGCTCGTAGTAGATTTTCGTAAGCGGTTCGAGCTTCTCGATTATTTCCGCCTTGGAAATCTTTCGTAACGGCGCATTGCAGCGAAGGCACCGCGTAAATGGGGCGATGGAGCCAAGCAGATCAAAGCGGCGAATGACTTCGACGGTTTGCTCATCGGCGTTTTGTGAGCGCGGGCAGTAACCGGTCTTTACTACTGCATGCATGAGCAAACGCCGATCGCGCGTCAGGAGTGCTCGGTTTTCGCGTTCCATTACACTGAGCAATTGGCGATCTTCTGCTTGAGGATCGTAGGCGATATCAAAGCCGAGTAGACGCAAATCGCGCACGAGTTTACCCAGATGGCCGTCTACGACAAACCTGTCAATGCTAGCGACTTGTAATCGTTTGTCCTTAAACGTCGGATTAGCTGTTGCGACCGGGTAAAGCTCGACATTCGCATCCTCGGCAATCGCGTAATCAAAATTCTCTGGCTGGCCATTAACCAGGATCAAATCAACTTCCGGATGTGGCACTCCGCACGACTCGATCACATCCTTGACCGACGTTTTCTCACCCAGGCTGCGTTCGATGCTCCGGTCGCGAACTCCCGACCGGAGAAAAAAATCAAGGTCCCCGTACAAATTGAGCCGAACCGTAAACGGCTTCACGTCAATTCGTGATTCGCGCGTTGGCGTAACCGTACTCGAAGGTCGTTGCACGCGGTCGCCCCATCAATTTGCCGGGCCCGAGAGGCTCGTCTTCGCCGTAATAGCAGTCGATCTGCCATCGGCGCAGCCCGCCGCCGGTATCCATAATCTTCCACCGATTACTGCGAAATACTTTCTGCACGTCCGGAGACTCAGTCTCGACAATCGCTCCACGTCGCAGGCCACCCTGTGCGAACTTCATCGCAGCGGAAAAGCGCGGAACCAAAACCCCACCGCCACCGGTCGGGTTCGAAGCGAATGCATATGAACCTCCGCCGTTGTAACGAATGTAATTGCGCCCGTTCACCGGTGTAACGATTCGTCCGAAGCCTTCCTTCTTCACGGAGCGCAGAAAATCGCGGGGATATTGTCGTCCATGCAAACCAGGTTTTGTAACAGGTGTCGCATCGAAGCCGCGTTCGAAAGTGAAACCGGATTCCTTCGGTGTGTAGTAAAGAGTGCAGACTACGAAGTATTCGCCGTTATGTCCCTGAGGACGCCGCGCCAATCTTTCATTCTCATACGCAAGCCGCCGGACAACTTCAGGCCACGGGATGTCTGCCCGAAGTTCCGAATGGACGAGAATGCTGAAGAGTGCAATCCCAGCGATCAGGTGCCGAAAAGCGATTCGATCGGCCCACCGATCAAAACTTCGATGGGAAGTCGTTTCCATTCGTACTCGTAAGGCGGTTGCTTCCACGCGAACTGCTTTGGATACAATCTTCGAAGCGCGCGAATGATTTCAACGCCTGTTTGAAATGGTTGAAATGTGTTTCGATCAGTTACATGCATCTGCGCACCGCCGCAGAGTTCGCCAGCGAACTTGTGAAAGGTTGGTTGGAAATAATTTTCTCGGAAGAAAACGCCCGGTAACCTTAATGCGTTAAGTTCACGGCAGAACGCTTCGCCTTCAATA
Organism: Verrucomicrobiota bacterium; assembly: GCA_046731655.1. Taxonomy (GTDB): domain Bacteria; phylum Verrucomicrobiota; class Verrucomicrobiia; order Chthoniobacterales; family UBA10450; genus Udaeobacter. Next base: position 8,750 of record JBKPLM010000202.1, read on the forward strand.
AACGGCGCGCCGAAAATCTCGAACGGACGCGTTGTGCCGCGGCCTTCTGAAATATTTGTTCCTTCCAGAAGGCACATGCCGGGATAAACAGTCGCAGTATCGAGCGTCGGCATGTTGGGCGATGGCATAACCCATGGCAGACCGGTTTGATCGAACCACATTTGGCGCTCGCAATTTTTCATTGGCAGGATCGACAATCGACATTCCGGAAAAGCCTGGTCTCGAAATTGCTTAGCGAGTTCGCCGATTGTTTTTCCATGCCGCGCTGGAATCGGATGGAGGCCTACAAATGATTTGTAATCGGGGTCAAGCAATGGCCCCTCGCTTGTCACGCCATTAATCGGATTCGGCCGGTCGAGAACGACGACTTCTACGCGCGCGTTTTCGCATGCGCGCATGCAGAGATACATCGTCCAAATGAACGTGTAATAGCGCGCCCCGACATCCTGGAGATCAATGAACAAAACGTCGAGATTTTTCAGCATTTCCGCAGTCGGCTCGCGGTGTTCCCCGTACAGGCTGTAAACGGGAATCTGAAGACGGGGGTGCTGGTAACTTTTCCATTCCACCATGTTGTCCTGAGTCTGGCCGAGAAACCCATGTTGCGGACCAAAGAACGCTGAGAGACGAAAGAGATCGCCATTGTATCGCTCAAGGATTCGCGATGCATGCTCGAGCTTTGCCGAGATCGAGGCGGGGTGAAGCAGCGCCCCGACACGCGCGCCGTGAAATTTCTCTGGCCAGAGTTCAGCCAGATGATCGAGTGGCAATTCAACAGGCACGGATGCGATTTGTATCACAGCCCGCGACTACTCGCGAGGCCAGGCTACTGACCATCCTCCGCGACGGGCTTGCAGATGGCGACGCATTTCATATTGCGTATCCAACAGAAAGTTGGTAAGCCCGCCGTAGAACCTTCGGGGTGATTCCGGTCAACCGCGCCCCACCCTGAAATGGCGCAGACCAATCAGAACGAAGATCGCGATTAGCGTGATTGCTGCGCAAAGTTTCGCGAACAATTCGCCATGGCGCGTGTAAAAGGTTAGCTCATGCTCGATTGGAACCTTGACGTCGCCAGTTAGCACACCTTCGGTAAATGTGCTGCCTGTATCGTCCTGCAATTTTTGAGTGACGCGGCCGAATTCGTTTACGAAACAGGTTACTCCAGTGTTTGCAGCGCGAACCATAGGACGGCGTGTTTCTACGCAGCGAAAAACAGCGTTTGCCAGATGCTGACGCGAACCGGCCGACTGCAAGAACCATGCGTCGTTCGTTACATCGACGAGCAGATTCGCGCCTTTGAGCACGAATTGGCGCACCAAATCGCCAATCGTGTCCTCGAAACAAATCAGCGGTGCGACGCGAATATCGCTCTTTGTTAGCCGAAATACGGTGTGATCGCTGCCGGCAGCGAAATCGCCGGGCACCCATTTACTCGCTACGGCAGCGAAGAGGGGAAACGAATGTCGCAGGGGGATATATTCGCCAAATGGCACCAGATGAACTTTGCGGTAAATTTGCGTCTGTTCACCACCATCGGAAACAAGGAGCGCGGCGTTGTAAACATCGCCGTCTTTTTCATCGAGCGTACCCAGCAGCAGATCCGTTTTTGACGACTCGGCAAACTCGGTAACGAACCCGCTGCTTTCCGTGTTCGGATCGCGTACCGGGTCGGGCATGCAGCTTTCCGGCCAGACCAGTAAGTCGGGTGGGGAGCTGGACCGCAGCGCGGTTTCACTCAATCGCGCAAAGCGCCCGAAAATCTGGGCGCTGAATTGAGAATCAAACTTTTCGTGTTGCGGAATATCTGCCTGCACGGCTGCGACGCGAATGGCTTTAGCGGGCGGCCGATTCTGAGCGCTGTAGAATCCAAATGCTAAAAGCCCGACAATCCCAGCCAACGTGAGTGTGAAGTCAAAATGCGGTTTCACCCGGCGTATTTGCGCTTCCCGAAACAAGCGGACGGGGGTGGTCACGACGATTACGTTCGCGAATGCAATAACAAACGATAATCCGGTCACGCCGGTGAGTTCCGCGATCTGAATGAGAAGCCAGTTGCCATGGAGCGCTACGCCCAGCCCATTCCAGCCGAAGCCACTGAACAACCATCCGCGAATCCATTCGTGTGCAACCCATGCAACCGCAGCAAGAAACGCAGTTAGCAAATTTCGCCATGAACTTAGGAATCCACTTGGCACCATGAGGCCAATGAACCAGCTCCAAAACGCGAAGTTAAGCCCGAGATAAACCGAGAGCAGCAACGATAATCCGCGAAGCCAGAAATTCTCATATAACACTCCCAACGACCCGAACCAGCTGAACGTTGCCGTGAAAAAGATAACTCCGGCGACGTACCCGAGCGCCAGATTGCGCAGCCATCGCCGCCTTGAATTTCGTCCGGAAAACCAAACGGCCACGATGAGTGGCGTCAGCGCAATCCAGCAG
>JBKPLM010000203.1:0-9421 GCA_046731655.1 Verrucomicrobiota bacterium
GAGCAGCGCCCCTGCCCCACAGTGATTCTCGCCCTGTCGAATTGAGGCATCGGCGCGTCGCGAAGCAATCAGCATTTGCATGGCAAAGAATTCAGCGAGCACGAGATGTTCGTGCGCGGCATCACGCGCTTCCCAGCTAGCTGGGAAATGGATTGCGCGAATCGCATCGCGTCTCTCCCCCTTAACAAGGTTGCGTGGTGCCAATCTTTCCGATCCGGCATCATTGCAAGGAAGTTCGTTCAACAGCCTGTAAATCATGCTGCGTAAGACACGTTGCGAAAGACCTTCCGTCGCAGGATAGATCGGCGTGATCCTGCGAAAATGGATCGAGATCTCCTCATCATTCTCGATGACTTCAAACTCGGGATGGTCCATGCAAATTCGCTTTCCGCGTAGCCGCGGCTTGCCGAAAACCACCATGCGTTGACCGGTGACGATCATTTTCTGCACGTAATGCAGATTGAACCACCGGCACACCAGCGGCTCGCTCAAAGCGTTTGGGTTCGATTCTTCCAGTGTAGCTTCGAAAATTTTCTTCCAGCCGCCGAAGCGCCGCAGCGACGTCTTGGTCACCTCCCCGCAAAGACAGATCGGAATATCGCTCTCTTCGCGAGGAAACTGCGGGAACTCCGTCCGGTCTTCATGGCGCCGCGGAAAATGCGTAAGCAAATCTTCCACCGTCTCGATGCCCAGCCGCCGCAGCGCGAGAAGCTTCGGGCGCGGGATCCAACCTAATTCTTCGAGCGACTGCGAAATTGCAGTGCTGCCGGGCAACGGTTCCGGAAGCGCCGGCGATCCGTGATCAGTGATCTGTGATTCGTTGGATAACTTCGCGCTGTTCACGGTTCACAAGCGCGGCGTTCAGCGTGCCGCACCGCCTCGATCTGCATGGCAACCAGAGTTTCGCCGTCATACTCGTCGGCGCGAATCCGAAATGCGATGTCCCACGGCGCGGGCGGCAGAGGATTCGTCATGCCATCAAAAAAAACTGCGCGGCGATGGCGATTGCCCTGACGCAGACGAAAGATGAGATGCTTTTCGTTGACCACCCTCGGAAGCGCCACCGGCTCGACCTCGCGTGCCAGGAACAGCGGCTGGGGATTTCCATTTCCAAATGGCTGCAACATTTCATGCCAGCGCAGAAAATCTATGTCGATCTCCGTGAACGCCAGCTCATGATCCAGTCGTACGCAAGGTTGAAGAGCTTCTTCGGAAAGAACTTCACGTGCAGCTTTGCGAAATGCTTCGGCAAAACAATCGAAATTTTCTTCGCGTACCGCCAGACCCGCGGCCATTTCATGTCCGCCGAATTTGTCGAGTCTCTCGGCGCAGCAGCTCAACGCTTCGACCAGATTCAACCCCTCGATGCTTCGTCCGCTTCCCTTACCGATTCCATTTTCATCGAAGCCAACCACGATGGTCGGTCGATGATATTTTCGAGCGATCCGCGATGCCACGATGCCCAGTACTCCCTGGTGCCAACCGCGCGCCCCAACTACGATTGCCGCATCGCGCGCCACATCGAGCCGACCCTCTATCTTCTCTATCGCTGAGTCGAGAATTTGTTTTTCCACGTCCTGGCGCTCGCGATTTTGCTGGTCCAGCTCTGCAGCGAGCAGCGTTGCCTCGCCCTCATCGTCAGTGAGCAATAGGCGTAAAGATTTCTCGGCTGTGCTCAAACGCCCTGCAGCATTCAATCGCGGGCCTAGCCGGTAACCAATATCCTCCGGCAGGATTGGCGGCCGCACTCCGGCAACCTGCATCAGCTTCCTCAACCCAATACGTGACGTCTGCGCAATCTCGACCGCACCGCGTTGCACCAAAACGCGGTTTTCCCCACGAAGCGGCACGATGTCCGCCACCGTGCCGAGCGCCACAAGGTCGAGCTTGGATTTCAAATCGAACTCAGGCAGTGGCACCGTTTTCAGCAATGCATGACAAAGTTTGAAGACAATGCCAACACTGCAGAGATACTCGAAACCGGAGTTCGTTGTTTTCGGATTTACGATCGCGATACAGTCGGGTGTCGCCGACTTCGGCTCATGATGATCAAGCACGATCACGTCCACGCCGCGTTTCCGAAGATCGGCAATCTCCTTTACTGATGAGGTGGCGCAATCGACAGCGATCAGCAGTTGAGGGCGATATTGCCCGAGACAACGCTCGACGCTTTCAGGGCTCAAGCCGTAGCCCTCTTCCATCCGCAACGGCAAAAATAATTCCGGCGCAGTGCCATATGCGCGCAACATCTCCGCAAGCAATGCCAGCGACGTCACGCCATCAACATCGTAATCGCCGAAAAGCACGATTCGTTCCCGTCGATTTACCGCCTCAAGAATGCGGGAAACAGCCGCCCGCATTTGGGGCAGCAAAAATGGATCACTCAATGAGCTTAGGCGCGGCCGCAGAAATGCGTTCACGTCTTCGGCGCAGCGAAACCCTTTTCGCAAAAGCAACCGCGCGATGCACTCGGCCCCGCAAATCTGGCTCCACGAAATAGCGCTGCCATTCAGTTGCTCAGGCGGCGCTAGAATCCAACGGTGTTGCCGCGTAAAAGTCCCTGGCGATTCTGCCTCGGCCTCCTTCTGCCCTGGGCCGCTCTGCACCTTGGAATTCGTGGACTCGCCCTCTACGCGGTGTTGCACTGATCAGTTTATTCGCGGAAAAATTTCTGACAAGATGAAGCGCCGTGCCCTCGACTTAACGATCCATCAGGACTCGGCCAGATATTAGACCTCGCTACAAATAATCACACGTTAATGAGATTCCGCTGGTTAGTGCTCATCTGCGTTTTTCTTCTGTTGGTCTACGGAGCGTCGCCGTACTTTTCGTTTTGGCGATTCACTGCAGCGCTTCGGTCTGGTGACAGCGCGGCACTGAGTTCACGCATGGACTTTCCCGCTATTCGAGCATCGCTAAAGAAACAGCTTGTCGCCCGATTCACTCAGGGAACAACGGCTCACAAGTGGCGGACTGACCTTGGCCCGACTCTGATTGACGCGATCGTTGATGCTTATGTTACTCCAGAAGGCATCGCGGCGCTGATATCCAATCCGGAAGTCGTGAAGAGCCTCCAGCATCCGCAACAGTTCCGATTCCCGACCGGCAAAACTGAAGACTGGTCGAAAGTAAAGCACGCATTCTTCACAGGTCCGCGCACTTTTGTGGTCGACCGAGAGGGAATCAAACTCCAGTGCCATTTTACCGGTTTGAGCTGGAAGCTCTACGACCTCGATCTTGGTCTCGGTGCGGCAAAGGATAGTTCTTCAACGAACGAAATCGCTCGCTAGACAGCATGGAACGCAAAATCGCGCTTTGGAAGCAGACCGTACTTTATGCATAAATTTGCGAAACTTCGTAGACCTTCCTTTTCTTTTTCGCCAAAGCTGAATCGAAGATGTTCGCTGTAATAGCGCAAAAAGAATTCGCGATCGAGTCTCGTTCGAAGGCCGGGGTCAGCGAGCCCCGCTACAACTTGTGCGATTAGATCGTCGAGATTGGCAAGGTTTTCATCACGCAAAGCGCGAAGGCGGTTTGCGATTTGCTTTAGATCGATGATTTCGGGGCGGGCAAGCCAGAGCGCGTAAACGAACGGAACATTGAACAGCTTCATCCATTGTTCACCGAGATCCCAGAAGGAAAATTCGTCGGAATGGTCTTGCCGGAAGCGAATGGCTTGGTCGCCGATGAGGAGTTTTGCGCGAACTGATTTCGACACAGCAGGCGAGATGCCCGTGCTACGCTCGACGAAGCGAGGATTTAATCCAAGCTCTGGGAGCAAGCAGCGCAAAAGATTAGCAGATGTTTCTGAGGCAGGGTCGAGTTCGATCTCTTCGACGTCGGCAATATCGCCCCGGTGCGCGACGACCACGCTGTGAACCGGTCCCTCCGAGGAAATGGAAACGTCGTCGACGATCCGATAGATAGGGTTGCGCAAAAATTCGAAGCTGGAGACGAGCGCAACATCGAGTTTGCCCGCCGAAAGTTTACCGCAAAGTGCGGAGGGATGATCGAAGTCCACGTCGCCTTCCCAGCCGTGGATCAGGGGGCGCGCGTTGAGATATTTTACGCAACCGATGCGGAGCATTCCGTTCCCGGCGGCGCCCGGCCGTCGCGCCCCGACCATTTACGCGCAGACCAGTTTCGGCTCGTCAGGACGACCGGCTCGACGCGTGCCATTCAAACGCCGATAATGACTGTCGCGCTGCACCGGATCGCGGCCCGCTTCGCGAATGGCCTGTTCGAGAGCAGCCACAGTCTGTTGCTGCGGAGTGGTTGCTCCGGCCATGTGGAAAATTTTTTCCTCCAAAATTGTACCGTGCAAATCGTCCACGCCATAGCTGAGCGACACCTGTGCGAGAGGCAATCCAAGACTAACCCAATAGGCAGTCAAGTGATCGATGTTATCCAGATAGATCCGACTGACCGCCAGATTGCGAAGTTGTTCGAATGCAGAAGCGCGCTTGATTTGGGCGAGGATCCCTTGGGATTGGGACGGTTCGAAAGCGAAAGGAACGAAGCCGGTGAATCCGCCCGTCTCATTCTGCAATTCCCGGAGTTGGCGAAGGTGATCGACGCGCTGAGCAAGCGTCTCGATGTGCCCGTACAGCATGGTGCAGGTGCTGCGGCCACCCATCGAGTGCCAGGTTCGATGAACGTCCAGCCATTCGGCGGCGGTTTCTTTGCCGCGGCATATCTTATCGCGAACAGCAGGTTCAAAAATTTCCGCGCCACCGCCGGTGATCGAGCCCAGCCCAACCGCCTGCAAAGTTTCCAGCGTTTCGCGGATCGGCATCCGAAAAATGCGTTGGGCCAAATGGCGGACTTCGATCGCGGTGAAGGCCTTGATGTGAAGGTTAGGATCGAGAGCGCGCAGTCTTTGCAAAAGTTCCAGATACCATTCTTTTTTTAGCGTGGGGTGCAGTCCGCCTACCATGTGCACCTCGGTAACTCCTAGGGGAAGCGCCTCTCCCACCACCCGGATAATTTCGTCGACCGCATATTCAAAGGCGTGCGCATCGCGCTTTTTGGCGGCAAAAGCGCAGAACTGGCAGGATAAGATGCAAACGTTCGAATAGTTGACGTAACGGTTGTGGATATAGGTTGCGTAGTTGCCGTTCTTTCGTTCGCGCACCACGTTGGCAATCATTCCAAGGGCGTTAAGATCATTCGCATGATACAGGGCGACAGCGTCCGCCTCTGAAATCCGGTGGTGTGCCACAACTTTTTCTGCAATAGGTCTGAGTTCTTTAGGAATAAGCTGGTAATTCATGCGAACAGGGGGCTAGGCCCTCGGTAACCAAGCATGCACAGGCCGCTTCAGGCTTGCAACAAAAACCATGGCCACGAATGTGGCGAAGGGCGAATTTTGGCTAGTTGTCGTTTTTCTGGCAAGCTTTTGTCTCGGACGAACGTCTAAATGAACCGATGTCTGCCAACGATCCTGCAAACAAAGGGAGATCGGAAGAAGACGCTGACGACGTGCGCCTCATGCGGCTTATCGGTCAAGGCGATACGAATGCGCTCGAGCACTTGATCGAAAAACACCAAGCTTTGGTGGCAGGCACGGTGGCACGCATGCTGGGCAGTAACTCCGACGTCGAAGACATTGCGCAACAGGTATTCATTCGAGTCTGGAAAAGCGCACGTCGCTATGTCCCGCAGGCTAAATTCACCACCTGGCTGTTGAAAATTACGCGTAATCTGGTTTTCAACGAGCTGCGCCGCGCCAAGCGTCACGCGAATGTTCCGCTCCAGCCCGAGCCCGGCGCCGAAGATCCGCCGCTTAAAGATGAGGCGAACCTCGCTCCCGATGCTTCCTTGCTGGAAGTGGAACTTAAGCGAACGATCGAAGAAGCAATCCTCCAGCTTCCAGAGACCCAGCGAATGGCTCTGGTCCTACGGAGATATGAGCAACTTAGTTATGAGCAAATTGCCGAGGTCCTCGATCTCTCGGTTCCCGCCGTAAAAAGCGTCCTCTTTCGCGCACGCACAGAACTGCGGTCTCGCCTCAGCAAGTATCTGGGTTAAACGGTAAACGCCCGGCCGCTCTCGTTAGCGTTCAATCACACGGCCCCGAACATGCTTCATTTGGCTATGATGCGTGAGCACGTGGACACGTCCGTCGCTGCCGCGAAAAAATGCACTCAACAGCCAGCTGACGATGGAAATGATGATCGCACCAAAAAATGCGCGCCAAAAACCGGGAACATCGAAACATGGCATGATCTCGCCAACGAATTTCAACATCAGCGCGTTGATGATTAGAATGAAAACGCCTAGCGTGACGAGAATCAGTGGAAGACTTAGCAGCAAAAGCACGGGGCGAATAAAAGCGTTGATGATACCGAGCAGGAGCGATGCGCCCAGCAGGCAACCGAGGCGGTCACCGTAATTTATTCCGACGATCGGCGCAGCAACAAACACGGCAATTGTGGTCACGATCCACCGAAAAACAAAATGTCTCATGCCCATGAAGTTTCTAAATCTACTCCTCGATCAAACAATCGCGAGAAAGCACTTGCCAACCGACCGATGAACGATAAACGAATTAAAACCATCAACGAGAAAATCTGTGCCGAAAAAAAAGAAAATTGTCCAAGCTAAAAATGAGGCCTCGCCGAAGACTAGCGGGTCTTTCAAAGTAAAAGCTCGCAATGGTAATCGCTCTGATCGTACCACTGCGAGTCGAGAACCGCGCAAGACCAGCGCCATGAAAGCGGTAACCACAGAAGCTTCAATGGCTCATGAAGCGGCGGGAATCGCGGAGCCATCGGACGAAGCGATTCGCCTTCGAGCCTACTTTATCTCAGAGCGGCGACGTCGATTTGCGCTGCCCGGCGACGCAGATTCCGATTGGCTTGAAGCGAAACGGCAGCTGCTTTCCGAGGGCGGCCACCGTTGAGTGAGAAGCTTTGACCACGAATCAACCTGCCTACGCCCAAGGCTACGGCGCAAGCACGAATAGATGCAAATAATTTGCGGAATTCTTTTGTGAATTAGTGTTCATTTGTGTCCGTTCGTGGTTGATAGAATGGAAAACGCTCTTGCCGATTTAACGCACACGCTGCGAGAACGCCTCGCCATTATTCACGACGAACAAAGCCGCCGCGACGAACAAAAACACATGGCGCGCTTGCGCGCCGTGTCTGAAAAAATCGAACAATTGCAGGCATCGCTTCCGCAGCCAGTCGATCCGCGCCTAGCGCATTATCTTCAGCGCAAAAGTTACGACAAAGCGCTGGAATTTTTGGAAGGTCGGGACGACTGACCCCAATTAGCTCGCAAATCGCCAAGTCTTAACCATGAGACCGCGTCGTCATATCCGACGACGGAGATGCGCTTGCGTGGAATCGCTCAGGCGTCTTCGCGAGCTGCGCGATCGAAACTCGATCGGCTGCGTCGTAGCAAGAGCTGATAACGCCGCGACGGCTAGAACGTGATGGCCATTCGACGAAACTTCATTTCGTCTATTTCCGCCTTTACCCAGAGAACACTCCGGATAAAAGGAATGCAGCGCTACGTTCTATCGCGAATACAGCTCCACGATAAGCTGTTCGTTCACGATCGGTTGTATTTCTTCTCGTGACGGGATGCGTGTAACTTTGCCGCTGAGCGCGTCGCGATCGACCGTTAACCAGTCGGGCACCGGAACGATTTGTGTAAGATCAAGATTGCGCAGCACCAGTTGACGGGATTTCGGTTTATCTTTGATCGTGATTTCGTCCCCAGCTTTCACGTTGTAGGACGCGACGTTCACACCGCGCCCGTTCACAAGCACGTGGCCGTGCGAAACCAGCTGGCGAGCGGCATTGCGGGAGTTGGCAAGACCGAGTCGGTAAACGACATTGTCGAGGCGCGTCTCCAATAACTGCAGAAGTGTTTCGCCCGTCACACCGCGCTTACGGAGAGCGCTCTCGAAGATACGCCGGAACTGCCGCTCAAGAAGGCCATACTGATAGCGGAGCTTCTGTTTTTCGCCGAGTGCAATCGCATACTCTGATTGCTTGCGCCGGGAACCTCTCGGGCCATGCATGCCGGGAGGATAATTCTTCCGCTCCAATGCCTTGGAGGAGCCGAAAATCGGCACGCCGTAACGTCGGCTCACTCTCGTCTTTGGTCCTGTATATCTGGCCATGGGTTCCGGTTAAAAAGTTAAAAGGTTAAAGCGTTAGACGCGGCGTTGTTTGGGCGGGCGACAGCCATTATGCGGCACAGGAGTGACGTCGCGGATCACAGTGAGATCGAGCCCGATCGCCTGCAAAGCGCGCACCGCAGATTCACGGCCCGCCCCAGGTCCCTTTACCAAGACTTCAACTTCTTTCAGTCCATGACCCATTGCTTGTCGGGAAGCATCCTGCGCAACCATCTGCGCAGCGTAGGCAGTACTCTTGCGCGAACCTTTAAAGCCAACTTTGCCAGCGCTCGACCAGCCGATCACGTTGCCTTTCATATCGGTGATCGTCACGATTGTGTTGTTGAAAGTCGAAAGAACATGCGCGATGCCGGAATGAACGTTCTTGCTGCCCTTGGCTTTGACGATCTTAGGCTTCTCCACGTCATCGGTTGAAAGCGAAAGATTCTCCGAAGCTGCTGCAGAGACGGTAGCTGGCTGTTCCTTTTTTTGTTTAGCCGCCTTTTTTACAGGCTTGGTTGGTGCTTCAGCCTTTGGGGCTGCAGCCGGCTCGCCTTCGCGGGAACCCGTCGGAGCTGGCGCCGATTTTGGCTCGCTCGTTCTTGGTTCTTCCGAACTTGGATTGCCTGGATTCTCTGGCTCAGCCATAATTCTAATGACTCAATTAAACTTTGCCGGCTTTGGCTTCGGGATTGCGGACAACGCCTACGGTCTTGCGTGGGCCCTTGCGTGTCCTGGCATTTGTCGAAGTGCGCTGACCGCGCACAGGTAACCCTTTGCGATGCCGAATGCCGCGATAACAATTGATTGCCTGCAGACGTTTCAAGTTGCCTTGCACATCGCGGCGCAAATCGCCTTCAATCTTGATCTTGTTATTTGTGATCGCATGAATGATTTCGTTCAACTGCTGCGGCGTAAGATTTTTTGCGCGCAAGTTCGGATCGATATTAGTCTGCTCGAGAATGCGCCTGGCTGTGTTAAAGCCGATTCCGTAGATGTACGTGAGGGACGCTTCGATTCGTTTGTTCGCTGGAATTTCGACTCCGAGTAATCTTGGCATGGTAAACAGCTAAAAATAGTTACAAAGTTAAAACGTTCATCCCTGGCGCTGTTTATGGCGCGGGTTCTTGCAGATCACACGCACCACATTCTTGCGCTTCACGATCCTGCAACTGGCACAAAGCCTCTTTACTGATGGTCGTACTTTCATAATCCGCGAAATGGAAAACGCGGAGCCGGCTCCGCGTTGTCATTTTTGGCGATACGTAATTCGCCCTTTCGACAAAT
>JBKPLM010000204.1:0-3133 GCA_046731655.1 Verrucomicrobiota bacterium
GTTCTATTTCGTTCTCGATCAAAGGCGGCAGGACTTTGTTGCGGCGCAAAGCCAGGCCGCGCAAAATCATTATTGTCACAGATACAATCGAGCACGCCAGCAGCGGCCACATGAAAAGGCCGCCCTTCGCGAAGAATCCAAACACGGTGTTCACGGTTTCCGGAGTTTCGATAGTTATCGCAGCAAGGATCATCGGTTCGGAAAGATAATGAAACCGAGTCCGTCGACTTCCAAGCCCTCGGGAGGCAAAGTGTTCGCAACATCTTCGGGAATCGGGGGAAGGTGCGCTTCGAGCACCGATTGGACGCAAACGTTTGCGAACGCCTCGTTCGAGCTGTTCTCGGTGACTTTGAGGTCCTTCACTCGTCCGCTCCGATCAATATTAAACCGAAGCCGCAGAGTCCCGATGTTGACCAAGTCCTGCTTCTGCTCCACAAACGCATACCAGCGCGATCCAATTGAATCTGCCACAATTTTTTGGTAACGGCCAAGCGGTGTGCCCAAGGCGTTAACGGAAGAAATACCGCGATTGGTGATGTTTCCGGAAATGTGGGTTCGTTCCTTCAACCGCCGATACGCCGAGTGCGGTTGCGATGTTGCAGCTGAGGTATCACGTGTTTGAGTAGACTTTTGAGTTAACATCGCAAATTGTTCCGCTCCGGTGATTGGAGCTGATTGCGTCTGTGGCGCCGCCGAGGGGTTCGGACTTTCCTGTGGCGCAGCACTCGGTTGTGGCTGCGCCCCTTTCAGATCCAGCGAATGCTGATGTGTCTCCAAATCCATAAATGGTCGGTCTTTGCCCGTCTGTGAGGGCAGTGGCAATTCCCCGGCGGCAGCTAACTCGCTTGCTCCAATCGAATTGGCGTTCGATTCAAATGTTTTCTCTTTGGGTTCGGGTGCTTTTTTTGATTCGTCCGTCTCTATGAACGCGGAATTCTTCGGGGCTGTTGGCGCCAGATCCATGAACGTGAGTTCAGACGGCTTGTCCTCAACGGGAGTCGCCGGCGAGAAAACGCCGCCAAAGGCAGCAAGGAAAAACGCCACAATCAGGTGAATGAGAATCGCCACGAGTAGCGCCAACAAAACCGTTCGTGTCTCGTATTCGTGATCCCGAAGGCTTTCGGGGCTGCCCGGCTGGGCGAACATAATGTCAGCCGTCGTCATGAGAGCGGTTTATCAGTACTAAGGAAAATTAGGCTTGGGGCTTTCTCAGCTTATAGGGTGGAACATTATCTCAGCCCAGGGATGCTGACAACTTGACTGACTGGCGTGTTCGCTTTCCTAATCCCTCGTGCTACCGCTCCTGCCCCTGCCTTCGCGTGTCAGGACCAAGGCGTGGGTGGGGACGGCCCACGCTCGGACCGCACAAGGCGCGTTCTTCGGCGCGAGGGCGGGCCGCCTCCATCGTCCGAGTTCTTCGCAATTGTGGACCTTCGAAAAGCCATCCGCGCATTCCTTTCCCTGTCATTCCGAGCGGAACGCAGCGTAGTCGAGGAATCTCTTGGTATCCCCGACTTCCGCGAAGCCGTCCGCGCGTGATGAAACAAGTATTGCTGCGCGTAACCGCCGTGTTCGCCAAAATAGGTTTCCGAAAATTCGCGCAACTGCAGTTCGGTGACTTGTTTCTTTCGCGGGAAATATTGTTGTTTCAAAACTCTCTCGATCCAGACGTCGATCGGAAATGCGCGGAGGCGTTCATAGGCAAACAGCATTACACAGTTAGCGATCTTCGCCCCTACGCCGGGCAATGCGCACAGTTTCTCTCTAAGATCGGCATCGGACAGAGCCGACCATGATTCCAGATCACATTCACCTGAAGTGACCAGTCGTGCAGTTGCGAGCAAGTTTTTGGCGCGATAGCCCAGTGCGCATTCGCGCAAATCCTTCTCAGAAGCACTGGCAATACGCTGAGCCACCGGGAACGTGTGAACTGCATGATCACCGACTTTTCGTCCGTCACCAAAGCGTCGACGGAGCGCGAGCGAAATCTGACGAATGTGCGCGACCTGTTTCATCGACGAACAGATGAATGTGGCCAGACACTCCCATTTCGGTTGGCGAATAATTCGCAAACCGCGACAAAATTGTCGCGCTGCGTTCATTACCGGATCGTCTGGAAACGAAGCGCAAATGTCCGACAGCGGATGATCGAGGGCGAAATAATTGAAAATTGTGCCATGCGCATCGTGCGCATCTTGCCCTAAGGATCGGCTGGAAGACGATGCCACTCTTGCGCACAGCACCTCGCCACGTTGCTCGGTACACACGGCCCAATCGCCGATCGTCCCGACAAATGCTTTGCCGATTTTTTCCCAATGGAATACCTGGCCAGAATCGAGTGTCTTTTCTAAATCAAAATCCGGTGCGGAGATTTCCATGCGCTTCACAAACAAACGTCCAACGTCCAACCCACCTTCGCAACGCTACGGCGCGGCGAGCGCTCAGCGTCCAAAATTGACGTTTAGAAAAACTGCTTTGCGGCGATGAAATATTCTGTCACCTAAGATCGGCATGGACGCACGACTCGCGATCGACAGTGCGGTTTTGCTGCTCTATTTCGTTCTCATCATCTCCATCGGCCTTTACATGGGCCGCAAGGAGGAAAATCTCAAAGACTTCGCACTCGGCGGACGTCGCATTCCATGGTGGGCTGTGCTTGCCTCGCTGGTGGCGGCTGAAACAAGTGCCGGCACGTTTTTCGGGACGCCCGGGGAAGGCTTCAGCCACCGCGATTACACCTATTTACAGCTCGCCTTCGGCACGATCATCGGACGCGTTCTCGTCAGCTATATTTTCATCAAACCGTATTACGACTACAAAGTTTTCTCGATCTATGAGTACCTGACCGCGCGCTTTGGGATTGCGAGTAAGAATGCGGCTTCCGCTGTTTTCATGATTACCCGTCTGCTCGCTTCCGGAGCGCGGTTATATGTCGCAGCCATCGCACTCGCTCTTGCCTACGAAATGATTAGCGGCGCTCGACCAAATCAAACTCAAACTCTGTGGATTTATCTCGGTGCCACGATTGCCATCGTCATCCTCCCGGCGATTTACACTACGTTCGGTGGCATCAAGGCGGTCATCTGGACCGATTTGATTCAAGCCTCGATCATGATTGGGAGCGCGTTAATTG
>JBKPLM010000205.1:0-14824 GCA_046731655.1 Verrucomicrobiota bacterium
ACGCGATCCGTGAGGCGGCAAAGGCCGTCCCGGATTTACAGGCGCCCGGACGGGACGGCGCGACACTGCTCAACTTCGCGGTCAGACAATCGTGGCAGCGTCCGGAATCAGTTGAGTCGGTTAGAACTTTGCTTTCGCTCGGCGCGGACCCGAACTACACCAATGGCGAGCGAAACTCCTTCGCGATGTCTAACGCAGTGCATGCGTCGGCACCGGTTCTGCGCGCGATGCTGGAGGCCGGTGGAAATCCAAACACTCGCGACGAATTTGGCCGGCCCATGATTCTCATGAACTGGTATCTGGGTTACTACAAGGATCAGGCGAGATCGCGGCTTGAATTGCTTCTTGATCGCGGCGCCGATGTCAATTCCACGATGCCCGAGGACGGATCAGATTCTGCCGGTTATTCGTTGTTGTTTTATCGAACAGAAATGGGACTCCACGACAGTCTCGCCTACACAGATGCGTTGACCCTGCTCGAGCGCGGCGCCGATCCGAATCGCATGGGGACTGATGGAATGACGTTTGGAAAAATGCTAACGGACCACCGGGCGCATTTCCAGCGAATGCTCAAAAAGGCTCCGGCAGAGTTCAGCACGCTTTGGCACTGGGCCGAGAAACACGGGATCGTCCAGCAAACGCAGTAAGTCGGTAGATCAAAAGGTCCGCCAAACAACGCATCAACGCATCGGCCAGCACGATATTCGGCGTTAAATCTTGCCAGCGAGAATTGCGCATGATTGTCTGACCCGGAGTCGTGGCGCGAGAGTTCAAACCGTTGCGTTTTTTTGTGATGATCGCGGTGGCAGCCTTCGTCGTGTGTGGTGTGACGGCATTCTACACTCATCGCGCAGCTCACGGTAGGACGCCGGAGGAACGGGCGGCTTATGCAATTGGCGAAAGGGCGGGCGAAGGGGCGCCAGCGGCAGCAAAGCTGCCGACGGCAGCTGAATTGAACATGTTGGCTCAGAAGTATTTCACGCAACAGGGCTCCGGCAATCAGCAGGATTGGGACCTGGCTTTCGAAAACGGTTACGAAGAGGGGTTCAAGAAAAGGCATCCCCGGCAATGAACCCGCCACCTTTGCCGATTCGGAAACGTTTCCCGTGGATTTTTTATTGGATTGTACTCGTCTTCATTGTTCTCTTCGCGTTTGCGCCGGTAGGATCGGTGATCACCTGCGCTTGGATCGCCAATTCCCATGGCTGCAAAGTGGACGAAGGATCGGTACATCCCTGCATCATCAATGGAAAAGATTATGGCCAGCTTTTGTATACGCTGGGTGTGCTGGGCTGGTTGATGCTTGTCACCATCCCCGGCGGACTGTTCGCCTTCGTGATTTGGTTGATCATTCTCATCCTGCATCGTGCAAGCTGGCGAAAGCGAT
Source organism: Verrucomicrobiota bacterium (assembly GCA_046731655.1). Taxonomy (GTDB): domain Bacteria; phylum Verrucomicrobiota; class Verrucomicrobiia; order Chthoniobacterales; family UBA10450; genus Udaeobacter. The sequence continues at coordinate 1,388 of JBKPLM010000205.1, forward strand.
TGGCTGCCGGAGTCCCTCCTCCCATTCCGCCGTCGCGTGCGACGGCATGAGCGCTACAATCGGAGTTGGTGGTCGGTCGCGACTGGGCGCGTTTTAGTACTGTGAGAGTTCACGCTTGCCAGCTTTTTAGCCTCCTAGCCCTCGGGTGCATTGCACTACTGGATGCACAACAGATCCAAGCTACGGGGACGAAGCCCGCATTCGTTTTCAATGCCGTCGGTTATTTGCACCGCTGGTCGAGCAACGGTCAACACGAATTCACGCCTGAAGGCCAGGAAGATCTCGAGAAGTGGTTGGACATGATCACGATGAACGTTTATCCGGACGCCCATGATGGCGATGCGCTGGCAGCAAAAGCCAACGCAGTCTTGGAAAACTACAAGAATCACGGCGGGAAGGTGCTCAAAACCAATTCACGCCCTCGGACACCGGATCGCCCCGCAGAACATTTCATCGCGGTGGTTTTTGGCCGGCCAAATTTTATCGAAGTGGCATTTGCTCGCTTCAAACTAGTGGAGGGCGTCGGCTGCTCAATCGTCTATTCACATCGCATTTACGGTGAGAAAATCGGTGACCAAATGAGCGCGTGGCTCGATCATAACGGCGCGACGATCGAAAGAACGCTGATGGATTGGAGCAGTGTGCCGTCTCCAGCTTCACTTGGTAAGCTGCCCAGCAAAAAATGACGGTTTAAAATGATCGTGGTCGCCGCGTCGGCTACCACTACAAAAGTTTTTTGCGGCTGACACAGCCGCCGCTACACCCGAAGATTCGCACCGTTTCTTTAAATTTCGTCTCGGCGGGAATTGTTTTTGTCACTTCCAGCATTTTCCAGGGAATTGGCCACACGTTGCCGCCGCTATTTAGCTCGATGACGCGACTAATCTTGTTCGCCCTGCCCGCGATGTTGATTTCGCGGACGCCGGGGTTTGAAATCCGGCAGGTGTGGTATCTGTCTGTTGGGTCGATCGTTTTGCAAATGTGCGTCAATCTTTTCCTGCTCTGTCACGAGCTGCGAAAGCGACTTAGATTCGACGAGCCCGAAAATTTTATTCCAGCGAGCGCCACTGCGTCGTAAAAGATTAGAGTTCTTGGATCCGAGATGAAGGGCAAGATCGCCACGCGAGAATTTTCCATCGGCGATTACGACGCCGCGCTTGAACTGTGGCAACGAGTTGAAGGTCTCGAGATTGCGGAGGGTGACGACAGGGAAAGTGTTGCCCAGTTTCTCACGCGTAACCCGGGGCTGAGCAGGGTCGCTACCGACGCCGCTGCGATTGTTGGCGTCGCATTGTGCGGTCACGACGGACGCCGCGGATATATTTATCATCTGGCCGTTGATCCGATTTATCAGGGAGCCGGACTCGGCAAGCGATTGATGGATGAGTGCCTAGACGGTTTGCGACGGGCTGGCCTTAAGCGAGCGCTTATCCTCGTAGCGAATGACAATCCGCGCGGCCGACAATTCTGGCGTCGCTACGGCTGGGACGAAGTCTCTGGACCTGTTGTCATGGGGATTGATCTTTAGAACTCCTTTCATCAGTGACGCTGTCATGTTGAGTGAAGCGAAACATCTCTGCCTATTGCTGCGGGGACCGGATCCCGCAAATAGTCAGAGATTCTTCGCTTTGCTCAGAATGATATTACGAAATGGCTTTTAGAAGATCCGCCGCTTTTGGTTGATTCCGATGCGCTTAGGAATTTATTGATAAGTCATGCCGGCTCGTTGGTTCATTGCTTTGGTGTTCTTGGCTGTTGCGACGTTCGCCTCGGCGGCTTCCTGGGATGACGATTCGCATTATGTGTCGTTAGGCCCGCAGAATGGCTATTACATCGTGCAACCCGATTCGCATTTGATTCGTCAACTTGGTCTTTATGAAGCGCCCGTGATCGATACGGCTGACCCTTTGCGACACGGGTATGGCGCGGACGCGCTCGCGTTTCGCTTCAATCGGAACGGCGTATTGATTGCGCCTCCGGCCTACATCGCACAGTCATTGCCGTACGATTTTTATATGCGCCGGATCGGCTTGCTAACTCGCGGCCACGCGACTACGCAACACGTGGAGGCGATGTTTGGTCGCGGTCACAGTCGCGCCAATCGCCCGGATGGTTTTATGTGGTATTACGCGTTGCCGGTTTACAATCCGTTTGAGGACCGGGGCGGCGGACGCCGTTGAGAGGCTCTTCAGGCGCGTGCGTAATGGACGGTGTCTCAGCTCGTCCTAGATTCATAGCCATGCGAATCGCGATTTTTATGGCGACCCTTTTCGCTGCAAGCGTTTCGGCGATTGCGAGTGCAACGAGCATCGTTAGCCCTGATCATCACCAGACATTTGCCTACGGCGAAATGATTTGGCATCAGCTGTATCTCGAACGCAAGGGCGGTGAGCTGGCGGCGCGGATCACATTTAATAATTTGCCTTACGCCAGTGACGATGAACCGCGCAGGGATGAATCATTCGACTTTCGTTTCCCGGGTATCAAGTTTGACGCAACGCGACGGACGTTTTTTGTCAGCGGGCGCAGCGGTCACGCGATCCCAGTGGCACGGTTTCGCGGCAATCCGTTTTGCAGTTGGGTTGATCTAGCGCCGGGCACAAAAATCTATCTGCTTAAACAGAGCGGGCGCGTAACGGCAATTTTGACAGCTACGGATCACCCGCGCGCGGGAGGCCAGTGGATCGAGACAGACGACAACTTTTCCCTGCAGAATATTCTGGTTGCGCTATTCGGTCGGCCTGCTCCCGGCCTGCCGTAGACGCCGAGCGGAGTTTCGCAGAACGAGACTTTTGCGGGCCGAGGGCGGCCCCGCTCCATCGACAGGCATCGACGAGCAATTTTGGAGACAGCCTGCCCTCAGGCTGTTTCGATTTACGAAATGGATCGTAAGTTCACAATCACAGCGTGTGAAAGTAAACGGCCAACATTTTCGAACAATCTGGCTTAAGCCGGACGACGAAGCCGTCGTGCAGCTTATCGATCAGCGTTATTTACCGCATCGTTTCGTGATCGAAGAAATTCGTACCGTCGAGCAGATGGCGACGGCGATTCGCGAAATGCATGTTCGCGGGGCGGGCTTGATCGGTGCGAGCGCGGGATACGGAATGTATCTTGCCGCGATTGATGCCGCGGCACGTCCGGCAGTCGCGGGAGTCGACGAGCAACTGACCCGTGCAGCAGCACAACTTAAGGCAACAAGGCCAACGGCGGTCAATCTTTCCTGGGCTGTTGAGCGCCAGTTAAGGAATATCGCCGAAGGCAAAGACGTGATGGAGAAGGTCGCTTTCGCTCTTCGCACAGCCAGAGCGATTGCGGACGAAGATGCGGAGCATTGCCGAATGATCGGACAACACGGATTGGAGCTCATTCGGGAGATCGCGAAGAGGAAAGCAGGAAAGCGGATGAATGTACTCACGCATTGCAACGCAGGATGGCTCGCGTTTGTTGACTACGGTTCCGCTACTGCTCCGATTTATGCTGTTCACGACAGCGGCTTACCAGTTCACGTGTGGGTTGCTGAGACGCGACCCAGAAATCAGGGTTCCAAACTTACAGCATGGGAGCTAGGCGAACACGGTGTGCCGCATACGATCATCGCAGACAGTGCCGCGGGACACTTAATGCAACGCGGCATGGTGGATTTGGTGATTGTTGGAACCGATCGCACGACTCACACGGGAGACGTTGCGAACAAGATCGGGACATATCTGAAGGCGCTGGCCGCGAAGGACAATAACGTTCCCTTTTATGTAGCCCTGCCCTCGTCTTCATTCGACTGGAACTTGCGAGACGGGCTGAAAGAAATCCCGATCGAAGAACGCAGCGCAGAGGAAGTGAAGCAAGCCGACGGCTGGTTCGACGGAGAACAGGTCGAGGTCCGCGTCGCGCCGAAGGAGAGCCCGGCTGCAAATTATGGATTTGATGTCACACCCGGGCACCTGGTAACCGGATTGATTACCGAACGGGGCGTGTGTGAAGCGAACGAGCAAAGCATCCGCGCGCTTTTCCCAGAGCAGACGTCGTGAGCGAATACATAAAGTTTTCATGCGAACGTGTCGCTGCCGGGATTACTTCCCGCCTTCCTCAACGCTACGGCGGGCAGGCGCCTGGCGGGCTTGCTGAATTAAATGCGTACAGGCAGAAACTTCTCGATCTCCATCTGATCGGTTTGGATCCAAGTGGGGTTGGGTTCGGCAACCTCAGCGTGAGGGACGGCGCAACCGACAATTTCTATATCACCGGTTCTGCGACTGGCGGCATACAAGAACTGACCCTGGCAGACTGCGCAAAAGTAGTGGCGTGCGATTTCAAGATGAACCGGGTCCGATACGAAGGCTCTGCGCTGCCCTCATCGGAATCGCTAACGCACGCTGCAATCTACGAGTCGGATGCACGGACCGGAGCGGTTATTCATTGTCACGACTCCAAGCTGTGGGCAACGCTTCTGAATCAAGCGCCGACCACTCCCAACGCTGCTGAGTATGGAACACCCGAGATCGCGAATGAGATAATGCAACTTTTCACGCGCACCAACTTGCGAAGCAGAAAGACTGTTGTCATGGCTGGCCATGAAGGAGGAATTGTAACTTTCGGCAAAGATCTTGAGGAGGCATTCGCCGTTCTCATGCGGGAGAGGAAGAAAATTTGCCGCTGAGCTACGGTAGTGGAGACGGCCCGCCCTCGGGCCGCACATGGTCTGCTTTTCGGCACGGGGGGCGCGCCGACTCCATTCTCGGCGGTCTCGCCCTACCAAGCGACGATGTCGTTCCGTTGACACCAATTTCGGTGGACGTACGCTGGTCAGACATGGATGAAAAATCTTCAGACTCGAATGAGAAGCGTGTTACTCGCCGAACATTCCTCGGCACAACTCTTGTAACTGGCGCGGCGCTTCTTGCGAGAGGATCGGAAGTAATCTTCGCAGCTGAGTCGTCAGCGTCACCGAACATCGCCACGAATCCAACCTGGAAATTGGGCGGCGATCTTACGGTCAACCGACTCGGTTTTGGCGCGATGCGCGTCCCCGGAGAAGGGATTTGGGGCTGGCCGTCTGATCGCGGCAATGCGCTCAAGGTTTTGAGGCGCGCGGTCGAGCTCGGTGTGAACTTAATTGACACAGCGGATGCCTATGGCCCAGAAACAAGCGAACTGCTGATTGCGGAAGCGCTTTATCCTTATCCCAAAGGCCTGGTTATCGCGACGAAAGGCGGTCTAACTCGACCGGGCCCGGGCGAATGGGTACCAGATGGAAGACCCGAACACCTCAAACAAGCTGTCGATGGCAGTTTGAAGCGACTGCGCGTGGAGCGGATCGACGTGTATCAACTGCATCGTATCGATCCCAAGGTACCCATGGAAGAATCGCTCGGCGCCATCAAGCAGATGAAAGACGCCGGGAAAATTCGGCACGTCGGATTATCCAACGTGGAGCCGGAAGAAATCGAACGGGGACGTAAAATTGTTCCGATCGTTAGCGTGCAGAACCGGTACAACATCGAAGACCGAAAGTCGGAAAACGCTTTGGCTTATTGCGAGAAGAATGGCCTTGGCTTCCTGCCATGGTTCCCCATCGGCGGAACCCGCGGCTTGAAACGCGAGAACGCTCTGAATGCGGCGGCAAAAGCTCACGGTGTCAGCGTCTTGCAAGTCGCGCTGGCATGGCTCCTTGAGCGATCGCGGGTGATGCTGCCGATTCCCGGCACGTCATCAGTCGCACACCTGGAAGAAAATGTTGCTGCAGCCAAGCTAAAATTAGCTCCGGAAGAATGGAAAGCGATTAATGCATTGGCCAGTTAACAGCAATCCCAGCTGACCGCTTTTGCCAGGATTACGGCGCCACAAGACGACTTATCTGAGGCCGCCTAACCACTGATACCGTCACACCTGGTCGCTGAAGCGAAATACAACTATGCAACTCTCGCGTCAGTTCGAAAAAGCATTGACGTACGCCACGCGAATTCATGGTGGACAACTCCGGAAAAAGACAAGGATTCCTTACATCGCGCATATCCTCGGTGTCGCTGCGATCGCGATGGAATACGGCGCGAACGAAACGGAAGCGATCGCGGCCTTGCTGCATGACGCGGTTGAGGATTGTGGCGGCGCGAAACGATTGCGTGATATCGAGCGAAAGTTTGGCAAGGACGTCGCGAGAATCGTTGAGGGCTGTACTGACACAGACCAAACGCCAAAGCCTCCGTGGCTGGAACGAAAGAAGGCCTATCTTGCTCACGTCCGGCACGCGCCGATGCCGACGAAACTCGTATCGGCTTCAGATAAACTGCACAATGTTCGGGCGATCCTGATGGATTATCGTGAGGAAGGAGAGGGTCTCTGGTCTCGATTCAACAGCGGTAAACAAGGCGCTCTTTGGTACTACCGCGCGCTGGTGAACGCTTTTACCGGTAGACGTATTCAACCCTTAGTGCAGGAGCTCGATCGCACTTTGACCCAGCTTGAATTGCTCTCGAATAATGGAGCGCAAGTGAAACAGCCACCGGCGGCGCATGATGTGGTCACATCGGGTAGAGAAATGAGTTAATGACAAAAGCGTGTCATCCTGAGTGAAACGAAGGAGCTCACAGAAACTGACGGATTACACTGGTTGGCTTGTGTGGCGCAACCTGCATGGGCGGGCTCCCTCGCCGTCTTCGCGGCTCGGGATGACGTCGCGGCTACGTGAGATCGCCAACACGGGTCACTTGGTAACGTTACTTGTTCTGTTCCTTTCGCTTTGCATGATCGACAACATTTCAGCTGCTACGCGCCCCAACGAGATGCGAGTCACGTTACTCGGTACAGGAACGCCCTTTCCAGATCCTGAGCGATTCGGCTCGGCTATTCTGGTGGAAGTGACCGGCAAGAAATTGCTGTTTGACTGTGGCCGCGGTGTCGTCATTCGCCTGACCGAGGCTCAAATTAGCCCGAAGGATATCGACGGCCTCTTTCTCACCCATCTTCACTCCGACCATGTTGTTGGAATCCCGGATTTGTGGCTTTCGGGATGGTTGTTGGGCCGCAACAGACCGCTTCAAATATGGGGCCCACCAGGAACGCACAGTATGGCGGAGCACCTTGCGCAGGCATTTGGTTTTGATATCCGCATTCGTCAGGCTGGTCCTGACCCTCTTCCAGCTAAAGGCGTCACACTCGATGCAAAAGAAGTCGCCCAGGGCGAAATATATAATGACGCTTCGACGCGAGTCTCGGCATTTCTCGTCGATCATGGAACCGTGAAACCGGCATTTGGATATCGCGTCGATTCTGCAGGTCACTCTGTGGTTATTTCCGGAGACACAAAGTTTTGTCAGAAACTTGTGGATTTCGCCACGGGCGCGGATTGCGTTATTCACTGTGCCTGGAGTGTTGGCTGGAAGAACCCAACTCCGGAATCTCAGCGATCAATTGCGTCTGCCGAAGATGCAGGACGCGTATTCGCAATCGTGAATCCCAAGCTTGGTGTCGTTTATCACTACAAGGGTGAAGAAGGGCTTTGGGAGGCGGTACGTAAGGAATATAAAGGCCCATTAGTCATCGCCAGGGATTTGACGGTAATCAACGTGAGCAAGACGGTCACTTGGAACGGAAAATTCTCTGCTGAGAGTACACCTAATGGTGATAAATCGAGTCGTTGATGAACGCCGTGCTAGCCAAAGACGAGTCTCAAGCGTAGCATGAAGCCATGAAATCAAGATATAACTCTACCTGCACGTTCTTCCTCATTTGCACGTTCATTTGCGCGGTTTCGATTGGAACCGCTACCGCTCAACCGGGTGGGCATCTGGTCGTTCTCAGATCGCCGAACTTTGGATGGAATTTGGCTTTCAATCTTGAGATCGACGGCAGGCCCGTCGGTAACATTGTACAAGGCCGTCAATATCACGCATGGTTGCCGGCCGGGCAGCATGTCTTAACCGCGTACAAGGTGCCACACGTAGGTTATGTCGAGCCGAGTTCGATAGCAGTAAATATACAGCCAGGCTGGACTAACGTGTTTACGGCAGCCTGGGATTCGGGTCTGGTTTATCTCCGCCCCTCAGGAGTGTATTTGACCCCCGGGGAGCTGTGGCAACTTAGACCTTAACAAGAGTTATTTGATCTTCGCCAGAATGTTGTACCGCGCTGGCTAAGTATCTGTTTAGCGCCAAACGCGCAGCATTCATTGGCAGCCTGGGGCATCGCCCCAGGAAAATGATGCGTGCCAAAAATGCAGCGCTGACAGCGCGATCCATTCCACAGGCTTCAATCCATTATTGTCAGCCTGCCGCGGCGAGTCGCGCTTTCAGCGCTCGTTCACAAAAACGACGGGATCCCCAGGGCGATGCCCCAGGCTGGGATGAGGAGCGCCTTTGGCGCTAAACGGATACCTAGCCAAAAACGAGTCCCGAGGGTAGCATCGGGCCATGAACTCAAGATTCACCTCCGCGACAAGACTCATTCTGATTCTTGTTTTTGTTTGCGCAACCTCGATCGGAACTGCCGCCACCCAGCCGGGTGGGCGTCTTATCATTTTGAGGAGTCCGATCTTTGGATGGAATATAGTTCTCAATGTGAAGATCGATGGCAGAACGGTTGCCAACGTTGTACAGGGACGCCGCTACGATCACTCTGTGCCGGCGGGCCGTCATGTATTGACGGTCTCGGCCGTGCCAAACTCTTACTATTCTGAGCCGACATCCGCTGTACTGAATGTCCGTCCCGGGCAAACGTACGTATTCACGGGGTCATGGGATGGCTCGAATCGTGTTGTTCTCACCCCATCAGCCCTCCCTGCGGGACAATCGTACTAGCTTAAGATCTCCGTTTTCAACGACGGTGCCCCGTCGGCATTGAGCGGCGCGAATTTAGCCTGCACAAGTCACGGCTCGGCAAACCCACCTTTAACGAGTGCTTGAAACTCCGAAGCGTTTTGAGCAGGGCTATTTAATCTTCGCCAGAATCTTTTCCATTTCGTTACGGCGGAAGGCGCGCATGGTATGGCTCTTGACGTTGCCGAGTGCGCCGATTTTAAGCATGAACGCGCTCATGGTCTCGTCATCAGGTGCATCGAAGACTACCACAGCGTCGTACACACCCATCGTCCAGAATTCCTCTACGACCTTCATGCCCATTTTCTCGGCCTCGGCGATCGCAGCGTCGCCCCGTTTGACTGTATCCTTGATATTGCGAATGCCCTGGTCAGCAAACTGAATCAATCCGACATAAGTAGCCATGATTTCCTCCTTTCGTGTGATTGCATCTCAAAACTATTCCAGATCGCCCCCTGCGCAAAAGATCAGCCCCCTTTTCCAGCAGCTTGTCAAAAATCAGGAATAACACGCTGGTGGCTCGTAATGTCGGTTCTATGTCCTACCAGGAACTTTGGAGGATACGATAGCGTGGATTCAGAGAGGTAATGAATCCAAAGCTGATTGGCTTTCTCGGTTTTGAGGGCGTCGCTGCATCGGAGTTGACGCGCGCCGCAGATGTTCTTGCGGCAGCGACGCTCGATGGCGGTTATGGGAGTCGGATTTCATGTTACCACGTCTGCACGATTGGTCTCACGTCCAAATGTTTTCGCGCTGAATCGGGAGTCACGTTCTGGCCAGACAGCGCGCTCGAAACGGTGTCCGAGTTGGACACGATTGTCGTTCCAGGTGGAGATGGAATCCGGCGGTCTTTAGTCAGCGAAAGGATTGCCGACTGGGTTCTGGCGCGCGTAAACGAGACGCGTCGCGTTGTTGCGGTCGGCGGTGGAATTTATGGCCTGGCTCCAACTGGGTTACTCGATGGCCGCGAAGTCACCACTCACTGGCGTTATGCGGACGAAGTAGCACGACGTTTCCCAAGCCTGCGTGTTGATCCTAGAAGGCATCTCGTTAAAGATGGCGCCTTTTACACGGCTTCCGGTCCCAGTGCAGCGATCGACCTTTCGCTTGCTTTAATGGAAGAGGACTATGGCCGGCATGTGGCATTGGCGGTTGCGCAGGAGTTTGTAAGCGCGCCAATGAACGGCAACGCCCAACGCAAACTGCCAAGCCCGCTCGTGTTTAACAGTCAACCGGCTGATCGGTTTGCGGAACTCATCCCCTGGATCATGCGAAATTTGCACGAAGACCTTTCGGTTAATACGCTGGCACGCAGAGCGTGCATGTCGCCGAGCCATTTTAACCGGGCTTTCAAAAGTGTTTTCGGCAGCGCGCCGGCGGAGTTTGTGGAGATTCTGCGCATCAACGAAGCAAAGCGTCGCCTATCCGTTCCGAAGCGAACTCTGGAGACCATCGCTGCCTCTGTTGGCTTTTCGGATGCTCAAACATTCCGGCGCGCATTCGAACGCAGGCTTGGAGCGAAGCCGCGCAGCTACCTGAAAAACCTCAACGCCAGTTCGATGGCGGCTTTCGCTAATGGTGGAGCGACCCCACCACGAACAGGAAGAGTGCCTGACGCACCCGAAGCACTAACGATTCCAACTCAGGTTTAAACTCCCTTTGCCTTAGGGGCAGACGCAAGTTTAACAAGACTTTCTCGGATCTGAGCTGGCGTCCAGGCCGCAAAACTGAATATAAAGCCAGGCCTTAATGAACTGGAATGGCACCGGAGGAAGGACGATGGGTATCGCAAGCTTGGGCCACGCGGTCTTTGCTGCGACCATGGTCACCCTCGGAATCTTGGGCCTGATCAAAGGCGATTTCGCCCCGATATGGCAGCCGGTTCCCAAAGGTATGCCCGCGCGCGAGCTACTGGCCTATCTCTGCGCTTTCATCTCTCTGGTAACTGGCGCAGGCCTACTCTGGCAGCGCGCAGCCGCTGTCGCTTCCCGCCTGCTGCTTGCCTATCTCCTGGTTTGGCTGCTGCTGCTTAGAGTGCCCCAAGTCTTCCTCCTCCATCCGACTTTGCTGGCTGCTTGGGGCTTCGGTCAGACCGCGGTGATGGTGGCGGGCGCCTGGGTTTTGTACGTGTGGTTCGCCGGCGACCGGGACAGGCAGCGCCTCGGTTTCGCCACCGGGAACAACGGTCTGCGCATTGCGAGAACGCTCTACGGCCTGGCCTTGATCCCATTCGGCCTGGCCCATTTCGTCTATCTCAAAGACACCGTCGTGCTGGTGCCTGACTGGCTGCCATGGCACGTGGCCTGGGCGTACTTCACCGGCTGTACCTTCATTGCGGCGGCGGTAGCGGTGCTCATCGGTGTGTATGCAGGGTTGGCAGCCATGCTCTCGGCGTTGCAGCTGGGCATGTTCACGCTGTTTGTGTGGGTGCCCATCGTGGCAGCAGGCTCCATCAACGCCTTCCAATGGAGCGAGTTCGTCGATTCTTGGGCGCTGACGGCCGGCGCCTGGGTCGTGGCGGATTCCTACCGCGGCATTTCCTGGCTCGCCGTGGGCAAGCAGTAGGGTCGACGGCTTTGCCGATTAACTGATGGCCAACGACAAAGGGCGGCCTAACAAGCGCGTGCAGAGGACTCGCTCATCGCCTTCGGCTCTTCACTCGCTGCTGATGCGCCGCCCGTTAAGTTACAGGAGAGGAGCCTCGGTCCGGCTGCCTCTTTGCTTTGCGCCATGAAGTGCCTTGGGAGTAGTTACCTCCTGACATCACTTTCAAATCGAATTCTTCCGTACGAGGAACGCTGATGGTCCCAACTCGAGATTAGATTCCCTTTGCCTTGAGTGCAGACGCGAGTCTAACAAGACTTTCGCGAATCTGTGCTGGTGTCCAGGCCGCAAAACCGAACACGAACGCTGGTTTGAGCTTCGCCTGGATGGAAAAAAATGAGAGCGTCGATGGCCTAACTCCGATATCAAGTGTGATACGCCTGATCGTAGGGAAATCTTCCTCTCGCTTCAGCCAGGCGACGATATTCAAGCCCGCTTCTGGAACCTGCAACGTGAAACGATCCCCGAGCAACTTGTTAAACTGTTCGATGAAAAAATCTCGCCGCTCCGAGTATATTTTTCGCATCCGTTTGATGTGACTGAGGAAAAAACCCTCGGTGATAAATCGCGCCAGCGTCGCCTGGTCGATCGGAGACGAGTGTTGATCCATGGCGCTGCGGATCTTGATGAATGAATCCACCAGCGGCTCCGGCGCAACGATGTAGCCCAGACGCAAAGAGGGACAAAGAATCTTGCTCAGTGTTCCCGCATAAATCACCCGGCCGGAGTTATCCATCCCCTGCACCGAAGGAAGCGGCGGTCCCGTAAAACGAAACTCGGCGTCGTAATCGTCTTCGAAGACGAACGCGTTATGCGCACGGGCGAAATCAAGCAAGGCCGTCCTGCGCGGAAAACTCATAGTCACGCCGATAGGAAATTGATGTGACGGGGTGACGTAGATGAGTTTTGGCAAAGGCTCTTTTCGCGATCGCGCAATGACGATTCCCTGATCGTCGAGCGGTTTTGGAACGATCTTAGCGCCGGCAAGAGTAAGAACTCTTCGGGTTTGCTGGTAACACGGATCTTCAATCCATGCGGGCTCTCCAGGATTGAGCAACGCTGTTGCCGTAATCAACATCGCCTGTTGCATTCCGCCGACGACCACAATCTGGTCCGCATGACAGCGAGCCGCTCTGAAATCGCACAAATAAGCCGCGAGTGCCTTCCGCAGGTCGGCGTCGCCGCGGTTCGACGCATAACGCAACAGGTGGGCTCCCTTTTTTGCCAGAACCTGTGTTCTAAGCCGTTCCCACACTCCTATCGGAAATTCATCGACTGCCGGAATACTCGGGACAAGCGAGATGCCCGCGCCGGAACCTGTTGCTCCAAGATCAAACTGTTGTCCTACTCGGTGGTCTGGAATTGCTTTCACCCGATCGGAAATGCGAAAGGGAGACTCAGTAGCCGGATGAGCTACCGGTTTGTCTGCGCTCAGAAAGGTGTCGGGGAGAGGGTATGCTACAAACGTCCCCGATTTGGCTTTTGAACGAAGATAGCCTTCTGCGTGAAGCTTTGAGAACGCAAGGTTCACCGTTAGTCTGGAGATGCCCAAGTCGGCAGCCAGCGCGCGTGAGGAAGGGAGCCGGGAAGCGCCATCGCCAAAGCTGCCCGATCTTAACTCGTCACGAATCTGGCGATAAAGTTGCTGGTGTAGCGGTTCATTGGATGCGCGATCAAGTCGGATCATCTCGAAGGCGATGATTGAACGTCTGCGCCTTTTCTTTGGGTCCGATCTCTTGTTAGACATGCTACCCATTGCTTTGCCTAACGAATCCTCATCCTGTTGAGTGATGACGCGAATTTGACCAGACTTTCTCGAATCTGGGCCGGTGTCCAACCGGCGAACCCGAAGACTAACGCCGGCTTAGGTGTGGCGCGAATACAGTAAAACGATAACGGTGAAGGCTTGACTCCAATCTCAAGAGAAACACGGTTAATCGCTGGGAACTCTTGCTCTCGTTTCAGCCACGCGACCATATTCAATCCACCCTCCGGAACCTGCAAAGTGAAGCGATCACCGAGC
>JBKPLM010000206.1:0-17327 GCA_046731655.1 Verrucomicrobiota bacterium
AATACCGTTGTCACCAACCCAGCATCAGTGCCGCAAGGCGTGCCATCACAGCTAACCGCCAGCATTAACTTCGCCTGGTCAAACAATGCATTCAGCCAGAATGTGGGCGCAGCAGAATATTACATTGACACGCCTCCCTGGGCTGGAGGCACGGCCATCCCGATGAACGGCACGTTCAATTCGCCTACCGTGGCCGTCGACGCAACCATAAACACCGCCAGCCTTTCGGTAGGCCGCCACGTTATCTTCGTGCAGGGACGAGGCGTGAGCGACTTCCAGGGCTTCCAGACCTGGGGGCCGATCAGTGCGGCGTTCCTGGATGTGACTGGAGGTCCAACACCAACCCCAAGTGTAACTCCCACTCCAACGTCTACCCCAACACCAACAGCCACCGCCACGCCAAGGCCCAGTCCTTCACCAAGGCCTCGTCCGACGCCAAGGCCCAAGCCGACTCCGCCGCGAAGACCCTGATACCGCTACAGAGGCAGCAGGCAAGGCGCGACGAAGGTTTCCTCGGAGGCATCAACGTCTTTCGCCATCGACCGATACGCAAAAAAAATCGCTGAATAGGTCCTCCTGTACGATGGAAGCACAAGTTGCCGCCACGACGATAACGCTGTTCTAAAAGGGCGGCGGCTGGATTCTACGGGACTTAAGAAGCGAAGTTCCCAAAACAATCATTTTGTCATCGCCCGGCGGCAGATGGAGCAAAGGGACCAGAACTCGCAACAGAACGTCCAAAACCCCAAAAAACTAGTTAAGAACATGGGACGTTGACATTGTATTGACCGTACCACGGTCGTTTTCTACGGTCGGCGCAACTTTCAGTGCAACAGCGCAAGCTGGGACAATCGGGGAGTAAACAGGCACTCGATGACCAGCTAGTATACCCACCGCAGGTGGCGTTTGTGCAGCCAGCATTTGATGCGCAGCAATAATTGTTGCAGTGACCAGACTAAGGCTAAGAAAATGCATGGCTGCAAACTGCTAAGTCTGTACAGGGGTCGTCAATGAGATTGATGTTGGTCGTTTCACCGTTCGCTTACTCAAAGTGATTCTAGCGCGATCCTGAGAGCAGCGGCCTATCTAAAACGATAACCCGAGACCTGCCAGTGGCCGGACTCCTTGGTCAAAGCCACGGACACAGCAGCCTGAGTCTTTCGCTGAAACGAAGTGTTGTAGTGAAAGAACTCGTAATAACCGTCTGGAGAGCCGGGAAGCGTTCTTGAAAACCAAGCCTTACCCAATTTACGTGACAACGCGCGACCTAGTGGCGCACGTTTGGCCCGAAGATAGCCGACCCAGTAATTCTCGACTGCATTTCCGCCCGACCGGATACGCGCCGGGAACATCTCAAAAGCCTCTGCGTAATTGCCAGCATCGACCACCGAAAGCCATTTGGTGGCGGCGGCGGCGGCCTGGCGATCCGGCGTGACCACCGAATATGAAGATGCACCGAAAGCGCTGCCGACTAACGACAATGTGATCATCGCGGCGAAATTGAGCAGGGAAGTTTTCATTGAGACGGTCGTTTACTGCGGGTCGCCTTTAGAGCGCAAGTTAAATCGCACTGGTGGAGCGGCAGCATTCTAGCGCGATCCTGAACAGCCGGCCGGTAGGTTGAGGCAACGCCGTCGTTTAATCGTCAAGGGCAAGCGCATATCGTGTCCACCGCACGAGCTTCGCCGCCGTTCCTGACCGGTTGATGTACGACACCAGATCGGCGCGCACCTTCATCACGATTTTGAACATGGTTTTCCGTTGATCCGCAGCCTGCGAGCATCAGCCCAACGATCAACATTAGTATTGTTTTCATTTGTGCTTCCCTTGTTGATTGTGGCCGCATCATTCAGTATCCGGCAATCAAAAACGATTCTAGCACGGTCTGAAGGGTAGCGTATCGGAGATAGATTGACGCCACGATGATTCTTACGGCGTCGGCCGAGGATGCGGCGTCGGCTGCCCTCGCGGCCCCCGGGGCGTGTAGCATTGAGTGATAACAATGTTATCGACGCGCCAGCCCTCGCCGGAAACGCTGCTGTCGCTGCCCATCCTCCAGCGCAGGTTATAGGAGCCTGAGTGGTGCGGGAGATTTACCGTTGTGTCGATAAAGCCACCCGAGTTACCGGTCCACGCCTCGCGGCCAGCAAGAGGATTGCCACAGCAACTGCTGATTGTCCCATTGTAACCACCGCGGACGAACGTACCACCGGCAGCAACAATGTCCTGAAAGGTTAGCCCGTCATAGCTGATTTCAAGCACACCGCCGTCAAACCCATCCTGCAAGTTGAAGTTGTTACGGAAGGCCAGCTGCGGGAAGGCGGCGTCGGCGACAAAAGGAATATTTGGCGAAAGAAGCTGCTTGTCGCTGATCGTCGCTGGACCAACTACGAACGCAGCATTGGGCGGTGTGTCGGCTGGGGGCGTCGGCACTCCTGAATTAGACGTCTCCCACGTGGTGCTCGACCAACCAGTAGGCAGCGCAGGTGGCGTTACGCCATCGAAGGACTCCATGAGGTGCAAGATCGGCTGACATCGTGTTTCTGCCTGATCGCCTCCGTCGATTGCCACTGCTGCAACGATCCTCGCTAACGCGACCGCGGCAGCTGCAGTGATTAAGAGTACGCAAAGGCCATGACGCAATCGCGAAGGCACGAATGAGCGGGTTGGATGTGTGGTCATCTCCCTTTCCGTTATCACTTCGTCATTGCACTGTGAAGCGCAAAAGATTTTGAGCGGCGTTCACCGTAAAGCCTGCGGGAATTGTCGATGACACGGCTTTTACTCGGAATCTGCCGGGCAATCAAAAACGATTCTAGAACGGGCTGGATCTTTGCAAAATGGCAATAAGACGGCAATGACGCTTTGCTACGAGGTATAGCGGCGTATTTTAAGTCCGTTGCGTCTGCCATTTCGCCACATCAGCGGCTGCATTCGCGGGAGTCTATGCGTTTTGTGTATCGGCGAAAATGAATTTCGCAGTTGCAAATGCACATTGCGGCAAACGATACCTGTTCGTTGTAGGCGTGACTTCGGCTTGCCTCTGCTCCGGGCACAGGACATTCTTGCGAGATTCCTATGCCGTTCAGGCAAACCATAGCAGGAAAGATTTTCGGGCTCGCCATAATCTTGCTGTTACTCACTGTTGGGCTTGCCTGTTTTTTGCTGTTTGAGGTAACGCACACGACGCAGGATCTCACGGTCGTTGCGAATTTCGATGTGCCGCTCACGCAGTCCGTGGCACGGCTGCATGAGTTCGGGCTTCGACGTCGTCTAGCCTTTGAACGTTGGTTCGGCGCCCTGAACTCTCCTGAACCAAATTCGGAAATTGTCGCGGAGGCGACGGAGAATTACGCGCTTTTCAGTCGCAAACTTACAGACGAATTTTTCGCTGCCCGGCGCATCATTGGCGCCTATCCGAAGAATGCACCGGGCAGTCAGACCCGTGCTGAGGTAGAAACGCTCCTGGATCAAATCGAGCCTGCCTATCAGATCATTAACAATCGCCAGCGCGAGGTGCTCGACATGCAGGTCGCCGGTCAACATGACAAGGCTAATCAGCAGTTAAACCTGCTTAATGACATTCAACGCACCGTTCAAAATCAACGCGAGTCGGTAAATTCGAAAATGGCAGCGTGGAGTGCCTCTGCTGCGAAGGCAACCGAGCAACGCGAACGGGCTGTGTTCTGGTTAACGATTGCTGCCACCACGTCCACAGTGTTGCTAGGCATGACAGTGGCAGCCCTTATTACAAACCGGCTTAGCAGACCTGTGCGGTCGTTGGCTATCGCAATGCGCGACGTTCAGCAAGGCAATCTCAATATACAATTGCCGGTTGGTTCAACCGACGAGGTGGGGCGACTGACGGATTCCTTTAATTTTTTCGTGAAAGAATTGCGCTCCAAGGAGCGCATGAAGCAGACTTTTGGCAAGTATATCGACCCGCGAATATTGGAGCATGTGCTTGGGCAGCCCGGCGCGGAGGCTGCGGGCGGGGACCGACGCGATATGACTGTGTCGTTCGCGGACCTGATCGGATTCACAGGCCTTTCGGAACGGCTGACTCCCTTACTCATGGTGACACTGCTTAACCGACACTTCGGTTTGCAGGCTCTCGCAGTTCAGGAGCACCACGGGGTAGTGGACAAATTTGTTGGCGATTCGGTCATGGCCTTCTGGGGCCCGCCATTCGTAAAGCCGGAAGAACACGCCATGCTGGCGTGTCGCGCGGCACAAGCGCAACTGGCCGCGCTCGACGCTCTGCGTCGAGAACTGCCGGATATCACAGGGTTGCGCCGGGACCTGCCCGCCATTGATTTGTGCATTGGCATTTGCACAGGAGAAGTCGTCGTCGGCAACATCGGTTCGGATAACACGCGCAGCTACACGGTGATTGGCGATACTGCGAACCTCGCCGCGCGACTCGAAAGGACCAACCGAGTCTATGGCACGCAAATTCTGGTTGGCGAAACCACCGCAAAGGCGATTGGCTCGCAGTTCGAAATGCGCGAGATCGATACCATCTCCGTCAAAGGCAAGACAGAAACCACGCGGGTGTTTGAATTGATGGCTGCCGCCGGGCAATTATCAGAAGAATTGGCACGCTTGCGGGAACGCTATGAGCAAGCTCAGCGCGCCTACCTTGCCCAGGAGTGGGATTTTGCTGAGGCGACCTTCCGCGAATGTCTCCAAATTCACCCGAACGACAGTCCGTCACGTGTCTTCCTTGAGCGCGTTCAAGTCTTGCGCCGAAATCCACCCGGCAAAGATTGGAATGGCGTATGGCAACTTGTGGAAAAATAACGAGCGCTCGTTGTAGGTACTCGACCGCCTGTAGTGACCGCATTCAGTTCCCCATAACCACAACCGACCGAATGAGCAGCGAGGTTGGGCGATTTTTCAACTCGGTCTCCGGAAACTCCGACGTGACGTTCTTGAAAGAAGTTGTTCGTCGTCGGCCGCGTCAATCCGTGGTGACACAGGCTCCTGGATTTCAGTATTGCCCCAGAGGCGCAATCCCCGGCCAAGTTTCTAGCGAACTTCGTTCCGCCGTTTCCGTAGAAGAAAGTGATAAATGAACCCCGCTAGCCGGAGCGGCAATGTGCTGCGCCGCCAACCGCGCAAACCGAGAAAGCCGCCGATGAGAAAGAAACGCGCACGTTTTGATACTTTGGTCGCTCGTTATTATCCTGCCGTTTACAGCTTCGCTTCTCGCTTAACGGATGATCCTCGGGAAGCAGTTTTGTTAACGCACCAGGCATTCAGTAGCACTCGAAGCCAATTGCGGATTCGGCGCGATGAGGTCACGCTTGTGATAATGCTCCTGAACGCTGTGATCCGGGGAGGTTTTACCGCCGCTTAAGTCCCGCTCAGTTTTCAGCTGGATTGAAGGTAAGATGGCTCGCTTGGTTCTGAATTGCGAAGGAGTTGGTCTTGTAACGCATGAGCTGGTTGCCGACATTGTCACGATTGGCCGTGCTCCATTGAACCAGATAGTCATTGAGCATCCGACGGTCTCAGGGCAGCACGCCGTCCTTCTGAGAGTCGGCGACTCCTATTCGCTAAAGGATTTGAATTCAACGAACGGGACACAGATCAATGGCGTTTTTGTCACTGACGCCGAATTGAACGACGGTGACACAATCCGATTTGGTTCCGTCACAGCGGTTTTTACGGGACGTTACCGCAAGCCGTGGTCAAGCCACGGGATTAGAAAGTTCTGGACAAATATTTCAACCTAAGGGCACAGCCGATTGCGCATCCGGCTGAAAAATTTTGGCGGAATTGCCGTTTTTCGGGTCAACAGAAGAGTTTGATAATGCCTGAGAAGGCCGGAGTACATGCGATGACATTAGTGATGCGATGAACGTCAGTGTAACACGACTTATAGGTCAACCCGGATCTCATGCGATTTCTCATTCAACCATGATTGAACGAATTGATTCCAAATCGGAGTCGCCGATGCCATGTTGGCCCATCAATCGCTCTTCGGCAAGCAAAGCCGAGTCTCTTACGAGGTCGCCACCAGGAGAAGCTTTTCGACCTGGCAAAAGCCGTTAAAGGCGAGATCGCTCTAGTAGAGCCGTACACTTGCTTTACGGGGCCGGAAAGAAGTCTTGAACTCCGGTTCCAAAATTTCGTAAAACACTCAGACCGCAGCCGGTGGGCAACTGCCGGCAGAAATCAAATGACAATCCTTCAGTTGTGCTCGCCTTCTAACTCAACTCTCAAGTCTTGAACAATGAAAAGAACAGCAAAAAATAGCCGGTTCGGGTTCGGTTGGATGCCGGACCTTCCCGATAATCGCGATCATCTTTACTCTGCGCCGCTGGCGAAACTGCGTGTGCTTCCCACCAAGGCCGATCTACGCCGCCATTGCCCGCGGGTTTACAACCAGGGAGACATCGGTTCCTGCACTGCAAACGCGATCGCTGCAGCTATCGAGTTCGATCGCAAGAAGCAAAAATTACGCGACTTTATTCCATCGCGACTCTTCATTTATTATAACGAGCGAAGTATCGAACACAGTGTGCCACTCGACAACGGCGCTCAGATTCGCGACGGCATAAAAAGTGTCGCCAAACAAGGCGCATGCCCGGAAACCAAGTGGCCCTACGACGATACTCCAGCCGATCCGACCACAAATCTCTGGCCTGCCGGAGCCAAACCGAGGCAAAAACCATCGGCGGCTTGTTACAAGGACGCAAAAAAATTCCGCGCGGTGAGTTATCAGCGAGTCGATCGGACGCTTTCGCAGATGAAAGGCTGTCTCGCGGACGGTTTTCCGTTCGTTTTTGGCTTCACCGTTTACGACAGCTTCGAGAGCGCGCAAGTCGCGAGAACAGGCGTGCTCCAAATGCCTAAGCCGAGAGAAGGGGTCGTAGGCGGCCATGCCGTTCTTGCTGTCGGCTACGACGATAAGAGCGAGCGGTTCACGGTGCGCAATTCATGGGGTACTAGCTGGGGCAAAAGAGGCTATTTCACCATGCCCTACTCTTACTTGCTTACCGATAATCTTTCAGACGACTTTTGGACGATTCGCCTGGTGCATTAACCCACGAACCCGCTTAACAAAATGCCAAAATATTGGATGATAAATAACCGGAGCCAGGGCGGCGTTGGACCTGACGTCAGCACCGATGGCATGACTTATTGGATTAGCGGCAAACAGCCGCTTACCGACATCAACAACTGGCGCAAGGTTACCGCCGCCAATTTTCAGAAGCTGTTGGTCGCAACGTCGGACAAGTTTCCGAAGTACGACCAGGCAGAGAACGAGAAACAAAGTCATGTCACGATTCTCGTTCATGGTTATAACCAAACGTTTGCAAAAGCCGCGGCGTTTTACGAGAAACTTTGCGGCAGCCTTTTTGCCGGCCCCGACAGTCTCGGGCTTTGCATCCTGTACGACTGGCCGTCGCGCGGCAACATCCTGGGCTATGAGCCGGATCGTTCGCATGCACGCCTGTGCGCTCGCGATTTAACAAATGTGTTGAGCGCGCTATTCGATTGGCTGGCCAAGAAACAAGAGCAAACCATAAATAATCCTGCGAAAGCCTGTAAAGCGAAGGTCTCCCTCATCGCTCACAGCATGGGCAACTATGTTGTGCAAAAAGCCATGGCAGCTGCATGGACTCGCAAGAACCAGCCTTTGCTCGTTAGTCTCATCAATCAACTCCTCATGGTCGCGGCTGATGTCGATAGCGATTTGTTCGATGAGGGTGCACCTGATAACAACGATGGCAATGCCGTGGCTAATCTCACCTACCGAATCACGGCGCTTTATAGCGGACGCGACACTGTCCTGGGCGCGTCTGCAGGTCTAAAGCATTTCGGCATGCGACGCCTGGGGCGAAGCGGTCTTCCGCATCACCCACCTTTGGCAGATCCGTCGTCGCCAACAGATAATGTTTGGGACGTGGATTGCTCGAGCTTTTTCCAACAGGGGGCCGGAGACATTCACGGCGCGTATTTCCTCACCGATGGCACACTCAATCTAATGCGGCATATCTTGCGCGGTATCGACCGGGGCGTTCTGGAAACGCTTGGATATACTCGCGGCAATGCCTGGCCACCACCGCAATAAGTAAAGGCGAATGCCTCACCGTAACCGTAAACCAAAGTCGGGCGAATCAGCTTCGCGGCGTTCGTCGCGAAAAGTTCGCGCCACGAAGAAGGCGAAACCTTCGCAATCCCGGTCGAAATTGCCGAGAAAGGCCGCCGCAGTGCGGCCGTTACCGTCGCAGCCCGAGGAAATTCTTTTCCGTGTGGAAGGCAAAATGTCCACTTTTGGCGGACCTCACGATCTCGGGATGGCTGCAAACGAAGACCTTGCTCTCTTTACCAAGGCAGATCTCCAGGACCCGAAGTATGCGTATTTGTTTCTGCCCGCGTCACCGCCTGGAACAAGCGGTCTTGGACGTCGGCTGAACCCGGATAAATACTATTTCGCCTGTCGTTGGGATTATACTGCAACGCCAAGGGAGTTTTTGCGGCGCGCTCTTGCACGCGTCGAGAATCCCGCAAACGGTCGAGCCGCAGACGCGCGTCCGGTCGATTGGGGACCGCATCCGTCCACCGGCCGTGTCGCAGACTTATCGCCAGGGCTGGCAGCTGCGCTCGGACTTAACACGGACGATATCGTTAGGATAACAATTTCGGCGCGTCGAGCCATACCGGTGAAGCCAACTCTAGCCATGAAGCGCGTCGGTCACGGCAGCAGTAATCCGCACGCAAAACCGGCAATCAAACAGTTCATTCAAAGCCCGAATCATTCGTGCCGCAATGGAGCAAGAATTGACAAGATCGTCGTGCACTGCACCGAGGCATCACTGGCGGGTACGATCGAGGAGTTCCAAAAATCAGGCGGCCGCCAAGTCTCAGCGCATTACGTCATCGACCAAAACGGCGACATTTACCAGATGGTGAACGACAGCGACCGTGCCAATCATTGTATGGGCGCAAACGAAAGCTCCATCGGTATTGAACATGTAGGCACTGAAACCGATTCTCTTGCTGCGCCACAGGCTGCCGCTTCCGCAGCCCTTATTCGCTGGTTGCTTGAGCAATACCATATTCCGCGCACAAACATCTTCGGCCACGACTTCACACCAGGCTACTGTCGGCCAGGTGGAACCAGCTGCCCTGACCGCCTCTTTGGCACGGCTCACTCACAAGCAACTATAGCTGCCTGGGTGGAAGCCAATGTGTGACCTGCGTCTTCGTCTTCTTCTTCCTCTTCCTCGTGCTCTTTAGGACCTGGCCGGAAACGACTGTCTGCTTAAGTAACATGTTTCGTTTCACTAACCTGATTCGTGTTGGCTAATTGCTAAGTCTTCCGTTCGCGCCGGCGCACCCGGCGGTCGCGCCCTACCTTCTCCCTTTCGGAAAATCATCCACACACCGGCGAGAACCAGGCATGCGCCAAGGAGCGACCAGAGGGAAAATGTCTCGCCGCCAACTGCCCAACCTAACGCGACAGCGCCGGGTGGTGTGATGAGCGAGATTGCTTGTAGCCTGGCGACAGTCATCCGCGGCAATAGCCAGTAAAGAAGGAGAAACGTGAACGCTGAGCCGATTACTGCGAGGTAAAGCAGACAAAAAATCGACACCGCGCTCCAATGGAACTTCAAGGGATTTCCTTCAACCATAAATCCAATCAAGAGCAAGGGCGCCGCACCGAAAATCATTTGCCACGCAGCGATCATCGCCGGCGCCATTTGAACCGCGCGGGCCTTGAGCAACACGTTCGAAAACGCAGCGCTAGCAGCTCCAAGTATGATGCCAAGCCCGCCCCACAAAGCCATGAATCCGTTGAAACCCAGAAGCCGCTCACAGATCATCGCTACTCCACCAAGCGCCAGAAGTGCGCCCAGAAGTTTGGGTAGCTGCAGTGGTTCTTCGGGAAGCATTAAATGCGCGAAAAGCATGCCAAACATTGGGATGGTCGCCTGCAGTACGGCTGCCAGGCCTGAGGAAACATGCAGCTCGCCCCAGAAAAGCAGGCCGTAATTTAAGGCAAACATCAGCACGCCAGTGAAAGCCATAAGCAGATAATCGGACCTCCGCTGCGGTAACAAACCCACTCGCCCGACGGATACGGCGAAAAGAACGATGATTGCGACGAGAAAACGGATACCCGCATAAGAAATCGGCGGTAGATCACGCAACCCAATCTTGATAACGAGCCACGTCGAGCTCCAGACAACGCAAAGCGTCAGCCACGCCAGTGGCACGCCCCATCGACGCGTCCAACGCCGGTCCGGCTCGGACTGGTCGCGCCCTACGATATCAACCGATGTGCTTTTCATCTTCATTTGCGCTCGACCATCGCGTGCTGACCGCGACTCGTAAAGTCAGGTGCAGCGCTACTGAGCCTTGATGATTGAAGCTCTGTCTCTGGCCCAACTACGCTGGCTGCGGATATTGCCCCAAAGTCTTATACGACGGAGGTCTCGTACTCGACTAGGCTTCGAGCCACTATGGAAAAACTCGTTAGTCTTTTGTTCTGCCTCTCGCTCAGTCTTCTTGCGGTAGCCCGCGCGACGGAGCCTGGGCAAATCCTGGCTGTAGTTGCGAAAACCGCTCAGAAGAAGCCACCCGGACAAAAAGCCGACGCCAAGGCTTTGCTCGATGATGCGAACAAGGCGCTGGCGGCGATGATTAAGGTCGCCCGCGCCGATACCGGTCTAGACCCAAAGACGTCGAAAAATAAGCCATTCTGGAAATCGACCCAACTGATCGCGAAAAATTTGAAAATGGCGAAGGCGGGGCTCGGAGCGAAGAGCAATGACTTCTTCAAAGGCGTTGCAGGAGCACGCCAGGCTGAAGAGCAAATGAAAGTCGATTGGGATCTGACCGATTCGAAGAACAGCCGGGTGATAGAGAATGGCAAAAAGCTTGGTCACGTCATCGCACTACTGCGCACTGATTTCTCGAAGGAGGGTGCCCGAAAGAAGAAAGGCGGCGAATTGACCGCGAAGGAAAAGGCAGAATTCGAGAAGATTAAAGCGCAGCAGAAGGAATTGCTGGCGAAGATCGCGAAGCTGGAAGCAGGCGCCAAAAAGGATAAGGCCCTGGAGAAAGGTTTGCTCGAAATGAAGAAGCAGGCCGAACACATCGTTAAGGAGCCAGTTACGCTGGATTCCTATATCGCCACGCTTTACCTGCTCGATGACCAGATCGGCCTCATCCGCGGCTACGAATACTACGTCGATAAGCCGTGGCGCGCTGATTACCTCGTTCTTGTAGATTGGGTTCAGACCTACGACACTAGTTACTACGAATGGGAGACCTCTATCTCGTACGACTGGGCACTCGTGGATACGACCGTCGACATCGATTACGGCGAGGAAGTGAACGTTTCAGAATCACTCTCCGACGAAGAAATCAGCTCGGAAGAAGCGTACGCCGAACACGAATCGTTCGACATGTCCGAAGTAGAGAAACAAGAAGTAGCAACTTGGGAAGATACCGGTGAAGAGGTGGCGTCAAACGACGACGATAGCATGGAGTCTGCCTCAGACGATGAAGGTGAGGATATGAATGACGATGAAAGCGACGACGATGGCGGCGACGACAATGCCGGTGACGATGATGGCGGTGATAACGATGAGGGTGATGACGGCGGCGACTAGACGTATTCGTTAGCTCCGAATGCCTTAGCGTTTCTTACTCAACCCGCGTAGAGAAAAGGTTCAAAGAATTTGCTTGCCCATTAAGATGCAGCCGATTAGACCTGAGCCTTCAACCCCTTAACCTAATATGACAAACTTCATCCAACTCACCCAAAATCTCCTCTTTCACAACGCTTCGTTGCTTGCGCAAGTCGAATACAGCACTGAGGGCACACCACCCAGTCCGATTTCAATGATCTTCGGGCTGCTCGTCGCACTGCTTCTGATCGTTGCGATGTGGAAGGTGTTTACGAAAGCTGGCCAGCCTGGTTGGGCCAGCATCATCCCGATCTACAACCTGTACATCTGGTGCAAGATTGTAGGGCGACCCGGCTGGTGGATCATCTTACTGCTCATCCCGTTCGTTAATATCATCGTGGGAATTATTCTTTGCATCGATATGGCGAAGAGCTTCGGTAAAGGTGTGGGCTTCGGAATCGGCCTCGCTCTTTTGGGCATCATTTTCTGGCCGATTCTTGGTTTCGGCAGCGCGCAATATCAAGGGCCAGCGGCGTCCGCAGGGGTAGCCGTTGTTCCGCCGCCGCAGCCTGCCTAGGCGCCTGGGTGCAGACTTAATCTCTCGAAAGGGAACTTAAGCCTGTCACATTCTCCGGGGACTTCGTCGAATTCAAGAGCGCTATTGCAAACTGCCGACGAGGGATACCACGGAAGGCATGCTTGCCTAAGCGGGCTCGGTTTAGCGCTGAAGGCGCTGTCTCATACTAGCCTAGGGCAACACCCAGGAATTGAAACCGTAGATAAACAAGCGCTTTGAGCGCTGTGTCTTGGGAACGATCAGCCTGGGCGCCGCCCCACGCTGAGGATGAACGTCGCATCTTTGGTGCTAAACACGGCGCCCTAAGCGTTCCGCGGCGGTTCTGAAACCGCCGCTCCTTGAGATCCGCTCACCCACTTTGGATTCCGCTTTTCGTTAAAGGCGGCGATGCCTTCGCGCGCCTCGTCCGATTCGCGCGCTTGCATGTGATACTTCAGCGCCAGATCAACATCCTCTTTCACCGAACTCGACCAGAGTTCTTCGATCAATCGCTTCGTTTGTGCCATCGCAACAGGAGCGCCTTGCAGAACCGATTGTGCAAACTTTTGCGCTTCATTCATCAAATCAGGTTGGGCAACAACACGATTCACAAGACCGATTTGCTTTGCACGTTCTGCGTCGATTAACTCCGAGCCTAATAACAGCTCGCGCATATTTCGCTCGCCTACCTGCCGACGCAGGAAAGTCATCACCAGACCGGCGACCAGCCCGCGGCGCACCTCGGGATAACCGATCTTCGTGCGTTCTGCTGCGACAACAAAATCGCATGCCGACATAATCCCGGCGCCGCCGGCAACCGCTGCACCGTGTACTGCAGCGATCGTGATAAGACGTGTTTGGCTAATGGCTATCAACGTGTTTGCGACCATCTCCGCTGTCGCATGCGCCTTTGTCTGGTCGGCCGCTTCCTTCAAATCCAGGCCGGTGCAAAACGCCGCGCCAGCTCCTCGCAGGATGATCACGCGCTCGTCCGGCTGATCGGAAGCGATCTTGATGGCGGCGTTTAACTCACTGAGCAAGTCGATCGTTAGCGCGTTACGGCGCTCGGGTCGATTGAGAGTAAGAACAGTTATCTGCGGCGTTTGCTTTTCGATCAAGACGGTGGGCATGAGGTGAATGTCGAAATCGTAATGACGAATGTCGAATTAAACTTGGATAACACCGGTGTGAAAGACTCCTTTGGATTTCGGTCGCGCGACGTATTGCAACAAACGAATTAAGACATCGCGGGTTTGATGCGGCTGAATAATCGCATCCACCCAGCCGCGTGCAGCGCCATAGCGGATCTCGGTTTGCTCTTCATAGCTCTGCTTCACTTTTATACGGAGCTCTTCCAGTTCTTCATGTGTCGCCTTCTGGTCGCCTCGTTCCCGCGCGCGAGCGAGAATCGCAAACACCGTATCCGATGCCTGGGCCGCGCCCATTACCGCGTAGCGCGCCGTGGGCCAGGCAACAATAAACCGCGGGTCATACGCCTTTCCGCACATCGCGTAGTTCCCCGCGCCAAATGACCCGCCCACAACGACTGTGATCTTCGGCACGATGGAATTACTGACTGCGTTCACCAACTTCGCTCCGCTGCGGATGATACCGCTCTGTTCTGCATCGCGGCCTACCATGAATCCGGTAACATCCTGGAAAAAGATGATGGGCAAGTTCGTTTGATTACAGTCCATGATAAAACGCGCTGCCTTATCTGCGCTATCGGGATAAATGACGCCACCCATCTGAATTCCCTCTTTCTTAGTCCGGACCTGCAAACGTTGGTTAGCAACAATTCCCACTGGGCGCCCGTTAATGCGCGCGTACGCAGTTACGATTGTTTTGCCGTAGTCGGCCTTATACTCATCAACAGAGTTT
Source organism: Verrucomicrobiota bacterium (assembly GCA_046731655.1). GTDB lineage: Bacteria > Verrucomicrobiota > Verrucomicrobiia > Chthoniobacterales > UBA10450 > Udaeobacter. The sequence continues at coordinate 14,092 of JBKPLM010000206.1, forward strand.
TCATCTACGACCGTGGCCAGTAGATCGCGGGCATCGTACTGCTTTTGCCCATCGAAGCTGATGAGATCGTACACGGTATCTGGATCCTTCGCCGGTTTGTACGTTTTTGGTAGGGCGCGACCGCCGGGGGCGCCGCTGGCGGTAGCCTCAGGCAGTAACCCAACGAGTGAACGAAGGCGTTTGAGGCAGGACGGATCATCCTTTTCAAAAAAGTCCACCGTCCCGCTAATCTCGGCATGCATTTGGGCGCCGCCTAACTCTTCTTGATCGACAACCTGGCCAATCGCCGCCTTTACCAGAGAAGGACCGGCTAGGTACAAGCCGCTTCCTTTTGTCATCAAAATCTTGTCACAGAGAACAGGGAGGTACGCCCCGCCAGCCACGCAATTACCCATGATTGCGGCGAACTGCGGAATCCCAGCCGCTGAAATAACGGAGTTATTCCGAAAGATGCGGCCGAAATCGTCCTCGTCTGGAAAAATTTCATCCTGCATCGGAAGGAACACGCCTGCGGAATCGACCAGATAAATAATGGGAAGCGAGCATTCAAAAGCGATGCGCTGCGCGCGAATCACTTTCTTGGTTGTTTGCGGAAAGAAAGCGCCCGCTTTTACGGTGGCGTCATTAGCAATAATCATGCAGGGAAGGCCCTCCACATTGCCTATACCAGCGACTACTCCGGCGGCCGGAATCTTTCCCCATTGTTCGTACATCTTGTAAGCCGCCCAAAGGCCGATCTCGAAGAATGGCGACTCTTTGTCGAGTAAGCGACCAAGTCGTTCGCGCACAGGGAGCCTGTTCATCTTTCGCTGGCGTTCGTGGCCAGCCTTGCCCCCACCTTCACGCAGTACAGCCTCCTCCTTTGCAATGGCAGCGCAGTGAGCACGCAACAATTCACTACCGGCGGATGCTGGCGAGCGAGACATGACGCGAAACGCTTAATCCGCGAAGGTGAGCGAATCAAGCTGAGCTTTTCTTACTCTTGCTCGCCTGCCTCGCCGTAGCTAAGAGAAAGCGGGTGCTGGTGATCCTGATCGCAGTTGGAGTGACAAGACGCCGAGCCCAATGACGATCATGAGGGCGAACGTCTAAAGTTCGGGGGAGCATCGCGAAAGTCCGCCACCGGACGGACTCGTCTCGTAGCCAACTATCGGATTTATCGCCCACGAAACACACGAAAGGACGCGGAAACTGTAGCGGCGATCTAAGACCGCCGATCTTTCCACCCGAATCCTATCATCAAATTCACAGCCAGCTTTTGATCTCGACAGGTTAGTCAAATTTCTGTGAAAATCCGCGCCATGAAAACGCCGGCTCCAACACTCCTCATCATATTTTCACTCACGTGCCTTGCCTCTTTGTCAGAATCGCAGGCCGTCAATCCACTTCCGGATGGGGGCTATCCGGAGGCAATACCGCAGAGGGGCAAAGCGCCTTATTGAGTCTCACTACCGGCACATATAATACTGCTCTTGGTTTGTATTCGCTCCTGAGCGATAGCACCGGGAAGTTTAATACGGGGTCGGCGCGGGAACGCTTCTCGTCAACACGGCAGACGAAAATACGGCCACTGCTGCCGGAGCACTGTTAAGCAATACCACCGGAACCGCCAACACGGCCAATGGAACGTTCGCGCTCTTTAACAACACACAAGGCACCGGCAGCACCGCTATAGGCGATCGAGCGCTCTTTTTGAATACCACCGGGAGTGGGAACACAGCTATCGGCGTCGAGGCGCTCAGAGACAACACCGATGGTGTAGATAACACAGCTACTGGTTTTCGAGCGCTTATGAGCAATACCGGTGTCGAGAACACCGCAAACGGTTCTGCGGCGCTCCAAAGCAACACGATTGGCGAGGGCAACACGGCCCTTGGAGCCCAAGCGCTTTCCCTCAACACAGAGGGCAGCGGCAATACGGCCACTGGCGGTTCCGCTCTCTTTGCGAACGAGCTGGGCAACTTCAACACGGCCATTGGTGAGGAGGCGCTCTTTGCGAACACGATCGGCGAAGAAAACACGGCCACGGGAGCCGCCGCACTCTTTAGCAACACCGACGGTTCTGGCAACACAGCTGACGGTTTTCACGCACTCTTAAACAACATCAGCAGCCAGAACACGGCCGTGGTGCACGATGAGAATGGCAAGATTTACACGGTGCGCTACGACGCGGTGAACGCGATGCTGCTTTAACGAGTTTCTCAGGGAGCATCGCAAGGTCGAGGAATTGGAAGCGACTGTCGAGTGCCAGCAGAAGAGCTTTGAATCAAAAATCGCGGAACAGAATAGGCAAATCCAAGCCCTGACGTCGGGTCTTCAGAAGGTGACCGCGCAGCTTGAGATGACCAAAGCTGAGCCGAAAGTCACTGTAAGGGAACAACAGAAAGAAATCGATTCTCTTAAGGCGGCACTAAAAGAGCAACGGGATCTGATTCAAAAGGTGAACGACAGAGTGGAAATGAACCGATTCCGGACGCGAACCGTCGACAATAACGAGTGAAGGTTCGATCGCAGCTCGTTGTAGCGCTGCTTGCGTCAAGTACCGAACTAAGGGACCCAGGTGTTCGAAACAAACGCCTCTATAGCTTCGTCTCGCCCGAGGAATCGACCTTATCACGCTCAAGCATGTCTTCAAACGGCCGATAGAAATTTGCATAGAACGGGTAAGGCCGATCGGGTTTTGCGGGAAGATAGCGCCAATGTTTGTACATCCAGAGCCAGGGCGCTGGGTTCTTTCGCACATATGGTTCGAACGAATTCCAACATGCCTGCGCGATTTGTTGATGAGTCATCCCAACTGTGTTGCTGATCTTCGGATGGAACACGAGTCTGTAACGCCCATTCGGCAGCGGCTCGCAGTGTGCGGGAATGATCGGGACACCCGTGCGCTCATTCAACCAGGCATGCGCGGAAGTCACGCTTGTTTTTAGTCCAAAGCAATCAATCGCGACCGCGCCTTGACTGGGTGGCACGGTGAGATCGACCAGCAGCGCAGTGCGTGCTTTGCGTCGCAGCACCTTGTAAAGCCGGACGATCCCGCGCTCGCGCGGAATGAGCTCATGCCCGGATTGCTCACGCAGTTTTTTGAAAATTGGATCGAGCAATGAGTTTTTAAACTCCTGTGAGATGATTGTGCCTTTGAGTCCCAGGAAACCACTGGCCAGACTGAGCCATTCAAAGTTACCGTAGTGATAGCACGCGGTGATAAAGCTTCGTTCCGGGCCGGTGTCACGCAT
>JBKPLM010000207.1:0-3980 GCA_046731655.1 Verrucomicrobiota bacterium
GGCCAGCGCCTTCTTGATGAGAAACGCCTCTACTTCTTCAAGACTCATGTCCTCGAGGTTCCGCGATTCACCGCCGCCATTCGTTAGGCCCAGATCGCCGGCGCAGATTTGTCGATCTTGGGTCATAAGAACGGCGCGTTCAACGACATGATCGAGCTCTCGAACATTTCCCGGAAAGCGATGCTGTAGCAGACGTTCTCGCGCCGCCTCATCAAAACCGGCAATCTGTTTTCGATAGTGCTCCGCGTGCTGACGGAGAAAACTGCTGGCCAGCGGCATGATGTCATCCCGCCGCTCTCGCAACGGTGGCAAGGCGATCTGGATCGTATTCAGGCGAAACAAGAGGTCCTGCCTAAACCGACCCGCTTCCACTTCGTTCTCGAGATTTGCATTCGTCGCGGAGATGATGCGCACGTTCGCGTGCAGAGTTTTCGATGAGCCGACCCGTTCAAAATCTCCCGTTTCGATCACTCGCAACAGCTTTGCTTGTTGAGCGAGTGGGATGTTCGCGATCTCGTCCATGAAAAGCGTGCTCTCATCCGCAAGCTCGAATCGCCCTGCTCGATCCGCCTTGGCGTCCGTGAAGGCGCCTTTTACGTGGCCGAACAGTTCGCTTTCAAAGAGGGTCTCTGACAAGCCGCCCATGTTTACGGTGATCATTGCATGCGATGCTCGGGGCGAAAGAGCATGGATCGTCCGCGCAACCAAGCTTTTTCCTGTTCCGTTTTCGCCGATGATTAGAATGTTGGCATCAGACGGCGCGACGCGTGAAATCATTTCGATCACAGGCCGCATCGAAGGAGACTGAGCGATCAAATTCGGCATGGTGCCGCGCAGAAGTTCATTCTCCGCTTCAAGCTTTCGTTCGCGGCGGAGCGCTGAAGCGAGCTCAATCTGCGTCCTCACTATTGCCAATAACCGCTGGTTATCCCACGGCTTGGTCACAAAATCGCGCGCACCGCGTTTCATTGCTTCCACGGCCAACTCAACCGTCGCCCAGGCGGTCATCACAACAACCGGCAGTGTGTTATCGATCTGCCGGATTTTTGGAATGGCCGATAAGCCCTCCTGGCCGGAGGTCGTATCGCGGGCGTAATTCAAATCCATTAGCAATAGCGCATACTCTTTCTTCTCCAGCGAGTTGAAGATACCGGCTAGCGAGGTGGCCGCTTCCGTCTGATATCCTTCGCCCTTAAGCAATATGCGCAGTGCTTCAAGCACATCGCGTTGATCGTCCGCAATGAGAATCCGGCTCATTTCCTCACGGCGCAGCGGCCGTTCCAGCCGCAATTGAGATTCTTTGTCACTGGATAACTCTCAACCGCGTTTCCGGCGGTATGTCAATCGCATCGACGTAAAGCGAATGCTATTCAGTGTGTAGCGCCACAATCGGATCGACGCGTGACGCGCGGCGGGCCGGAATCCAGGCCGCCATAAGCGTGGCGCCGAAAAGTATGAGCTCAACGCCGAGATAAATTCTTGGATCGATCCCCTTGACTTCGAAAAGCACGCTTTGCAACACGCGTGAGAGGACGAAGGCCGCAACCAGGCCGATCATGGATCCGATCAAGAGCAATTGCATGCCGTGCGAAAGAATCAGCGCACGAATTTGTGTGGGGCGCGCGCCGAGCGCAACGCGGATGCCTATTTCACGGACGCGCTTCAGCGTAGTGTAGGCGAGCAGGCCGTACAACCCAATCGTGGCCAGCAGCAACGCGAGGCCTGCGAAGATTGTCACGAGAAAACTGAGAAGCCGTTGTGTCCCCCATGTGTCATGAACGCGATCAAGCATCGGACGCGCGTCGAACACTGGTTGCGACTGGTCGACCGAGCTTACGGCGTCACGGATCGATTTTGCGAGAACGGCTGCACTAACCCCGGAGCGAACAAAAAGACCGAGACTCGTTCTCTGCGCCTGGGCCATCGAACAGTAGATCACCGGCAGCGGCGCCATCTCGTCGATTGCGTGAAACCGCATCCGCGGAACGATGCCGACGATCTCCGACATGACATAACCTTCCTCATCGTTTCCAGCATCAACCACAAGGCGCTTGCCAACCGGGTCTTCGCCCGGAAAAAATTGTTCTGCCAGCGCCTGGTCGATGATGATCACGCGCGGTGAGTCTTTCGTGTCGCGATCGTTGAACATGCGGCCCCGAAGAAGTGGCACCTTAAAGGTCGCGAAATAATCGCCCGTGATCACTTCCAGGTCGGCGTTTGGCATGTTGCTAGGCGTCGGCGGCGGCGCACCTTCGCGGTAAAATCCGGTTTGCCATCCGCCCATCAGAGGTGAGTTGGAACCAATGCCCGCGCTTTGAATCCCGGGAAGCGCGCTGACTTTATCGAGCAGCGCTTTGGTAAACGTTCCGATCTTCTCGCGACTCGAATAGGTTTTCCACGGCAGCTCAAGTCGAGCGGTGAAAAGATTGCGAGGCTCGTAGCCAAGTTGGAGCGATTGCATTCGCGAAAAGCTTTTTAGAACAAGCGCTGCAGCGACAAGCAACGTGAGCGTGAGAGCGATTTCACTGATGACCAGCCAGTCGCGCATCCGTTTGGCCGAAGGCGGATCGCCACCCCCGGCGTTGCCGGTCTTCAACGCGAGTTGAAAATTTGTGTGCGACGTTTGCAATGCCGGCCACAATCCGAAAACGATCGCGGTCAGCAATGCGATCAGGAAGGTGAATCCGAGCACCGGAAAATCGAAGGAAATCTGTTGGAACCGCGAAACGCCTCCCGGACTCAGCGCGATCAACGAATCGCGAACCCAAACAGCAATAAAAAATCCGAGAGTTCCTCCCACCAATGCAATCAGAAAACTTTCGACCAAAAGCTTTTTAACGATTTGCCCACGAGTAGCGCCAACTGCAGCGTGAATCGCAAATTCCCGCGCTCGCGCAGCGCCGCGCGCGGCGAACAAACTCGCGAGGTTCGCGCAGGCGATGAGCAAGACCAATCCCACCGCGCCCAGGAGCAGGCCGAGATTAGTCCGGTATTTGCCCACCAAGTTTTCCAGTAACGGCGTGACCACCGCATAAACTTTTCCGTTGGTGTCCGGATACGTTTTCTCCAAACGCGCGGCGATCCCCTTCATTTCGGCGCGCGCCCGATCGACAGTCACGCCGGGCTTGAGCTTACCCCAGACGAAGATCATAGGGTGATGAGAACGATCCATCCACGCTGGGTTGTTGCTGCGTCGCATGATTGAAAACCACGCATCCGCGTCTTGCGGCGAAGTCATCTGCGGCGGCATCACGCCAATGATGGTGAAATTCTGATCGTGCAGAGTTATCGAGCGACCAAGAACGCCTGAGTCGCGGTTGAACGCGCGTTGCCAAAGGCGATCGCTGATCACAACGACGGGCGGAGCGCCCACCTTGTCCTCGTCTTCATGAAAAATGCGACCGATTTCCGGTGAAACGCCCACGACGTTGAAAAAATTTCGCGTCACCGAAGCGCACGAAACGCGTTCCGGATCACGGCCCGGGATGCCGCTCAGATTACGCGATTCCTTGTGCGTAGCGGCGAGATGTTCAAAAACTGTGTTGTCATTTCGCCAATCGAAGTAGTCCGGCAACGCAACCGAAAAATCCTGACCCGGCCCAGACGATTCATTCAACACCATGATCCGGTCGGCGTCCGGATACGGCAGCGGCCGAAGCAAAACCGCGTTAATGATGCTGAAAATCGCGGTATTCGCGCCAATGCCCAGGGCCAGCGTCAAGATCGCAATCACGCCGAAAGCCGGCTGCTTCCGCAGCATACGGAAAGCGTATCGAATATCTTGTCTCACATTGCTAGAGTTGGAATCTTCGTCGCGATTAACTGTGTGAGATCACCTGAGTCCTCGCCGCTTGGCTAACAGCGCCTTGCTCGAGCCCAACCGCTTGTATGCTGACCGGGCTCTGCGCAAATTCCCAGATCACCAGGACGGCGCTCAAGATGAAAGCGACGTAAAGCACTGCTTCGAGCACTCCGCGCCC
>JBKPLM010000208.1:0-10920 GCA_046731655.1 Verrucomicrobiota bacterium
GTGTAAGCGTAGGCAGCAGGGGGGCCATCGCTATAAGTTACTCCGGTTAACATCATCTTGTTGGGCCCGGAACCTCCCGACGGTATGGAAGTATAACTGTAGCTGACCCAATCAATGCGATGCCCGTTGTAGTAGTCGTAAGCTTCGACCTTGGTCAATAAGCGCGTTCCATCCAAAGGGTCTGTAGCATTGTACGTAAATATCAGGCATCTGCCTCCCGGCTCGGTCACCCGCCAGCGCCGGCCATTCTGGTACTCAATTGTCGTACTCAGCCCGTAGGGATCTTCTATATAATCCACTTGGCCACCATCAAAATGGACTTTACCACCGTCAGCGAGACGCCAGATTTCCCCTCGGTTTCCCTCCCAGTACTCCGATACACCAACCGGCGGACCACAAGAATCATCGTACACGTTGCCGTGAGGAGAGACCACCTTGTGCCCAGCAGTCCACAGCAGCCAGCTATACTCGTGCGACCAGCCAGGCCCCAATCCGATCGCTGGGTTTAAATCGGGCGGGCTGTTGGCGTAGTACTGTGATCGGCTATTGTAATAGCGCGTCATTTTGAGTGGATATTTTCCAATTGACCCAGGCACCACTATGTCGGTGATCTCGCGGTGCGCGCTGTGAGTCAGCGGATCATAGGAACAGCCGGTGGTGACATTGCCATTGAAAATTCCAGTCACACCGATTGGACCTTCGTAATTGTTTCCTTGGGAAAGGGCCTTTTGAGTTGGAAACGAAAAAAGGAAAGCAACGGCGGACGCAAACTTCATCAACCGCCTCTGCACTCGTGCGATGCGCTTGCAACAGCTCCCGACGCAGAGGAACGCTGCTGCGAAAACTGCAAAAACGGTAAATATCATTTTGTCCACGTTTTCACCTTGCGCAGAGGATAAGCGGACCGATGGCGATCTGTCTGTCGGGGTTGACCCCTGAATTTTTGTCTTGGACTCTGTCGGATTTTGCCCTACAAACCGGCTGCAAATCCCTCAGAAGTGCGCAGACCCCGGCATAAGCAGCGAAGCAAGGACAAACGGCCCGCTGCACGCGCGCTTAACCCGCAAGGTCGCACGAGAGAAAAACAACGGGCAGCCAATACATTTGCGGATGGATTAAAGAAATCCCTGACAGAAGAGCCCGACGACGTGTCAGGGAAAGCCCTGACAAAAGCAAAAGTACTCGTTGTTCATCGAATAGGATTCGTCCGGTCCGGCGTGCTATCGCTGATTGCGAAAAGCACACAATTCATGGCGTGTGGCGAAACGGACGAAGCGCCTTTGGCGCGCGAATTATTCGTGCGCCACAAACCGGATCTTGTTCTGATTGGCTTAAGGCTCCGCGGTGCCGATGGGATACAGTTGATTAAAGAATTTCGGAGCCTCATTCCTGCGGCGGCAATACTTGCCCTCTCGGAGCACGCTGATTCGTTTTCGGCTCAACGCGCGTTCCGGGCGGGCGCGCGAGGATATTTGAGTATCGAGGACGCTCCCGAACTGCTCAGGGCGTTCGGTGAAATTTCAATCGGCCGCCCGTACGTCGGTGCAAGTGTTTTGCCGCTAATTCTGAGCGACTTCGCAGCCGGCACCAAAAGCGTCGGCGGCTCCGATATCAACAGCCTGAGCGATCGTGAGCTGGAGATTTTCTCTTTTATTGGGAGAGGCCTCAGCGTTTCCGAGGTAGCGAGTGAATTGAATGTAAGCATCAAAACGATTGAGACACACCAGATGCGCATCAAGGAGAAACTCGCGCTGCATAGCGCCGCGGAGTTGCGACAAAAAGCTCGGGAATGGCTAGCTAAATCTGCATTGAACCGAATACGCGAAGACCCAGAAGCAGCATGAGCAAACGCAGAGCGATTTAAGCTGCTTTCAGAAGAACCGCGGTCAGCGCCCGCGGCTACAGTAATGCGTAATCTGAATTGAAGATGTGCATCGCGACGGAAAGCGTTCCGTTACGGACGCCGATGAAAAATCGGCCTGCGTTTCTAAAACTTAAACGAGCGACCCACGAATCATCGCGCTTCCCCAATGCAGAATAACTTGTACACAGGCTTGAATCGAGAATGCGGATCTCGCCAGCATGAAAGCATGCACCGGTGAGAGCGTAGTCAATCGCTTGGCTCTTGACTCAAGACGGCAGTGAGTTGAGGCGGCTCGTCTCGAGGCGTAGCGTAGGCGGAGGTATAACGCTGGAGAGGAGTGAGCAAATGCCAAAATACCTCGACCGGTAAACTGGGCAGGCAGCAAATGATTATCATAGCAAGGTGTGCTGGTTTCCCAGAGACTGACTGTAACGCGCTCGCTACCTTTTATCTTTTCCGGTGCCGCAACTTTCGAATCCCCGGGGTTTCAATCTTTAGAAGCCTATGACGCTATGAACTGGAGAAAATTCGTTTTCCTTGGTTGCGTGGTAGCATGCATTTCCGCAGCCTCGATTGCGAAGGCGCAAATGAGGGGGCACGGTACTTTGACGCCGCGTTCGCTTGCCCGAATGCCGATACACCGCGCTCCGATGCCAGTTTCGATGGGGCGGGTGCCAATGCGCCGCGCTCCAATGATGAATTCAGCCTTGGACCTTCGACGCTTTAACCGTTTCAACTATACAGATTTTAATCAAGCTAATCGGTTTCGTCGCTTCAAGCATTTTAACAAAATCATCTTTATCGGCAACTTCCCCTCACCATGGTGGCGGAGTCCTTGGTGGGCCTGGAACTGGGCCTACCCGTACGGGTCCTACGCATATCCCTATCCATCCGACTACTCCAGCTACTCCGGCTATGGAAACGGGTATGGTAACCATGGTTATAGTTATGGCTATGGTTATGGATCGTCCGGCTATGATTACGGATATGTCTCTCCGCCTCTGAGGTACTACGACTATGCCAATGACGATGAGAGTGCTGTGCGTAATGTTCTCGCGGAATACGAAGTTTCTTGGAACGGCCATGACACGGCCGGCTTGGGTCGTCTCTTCACTGAAGACTGTGACTACGTAAACATCGACGGTGTCCACTGGAAGGGAGTGCAGGAGACTGTCCAGCGGCACACGGAACTGTTTCGGAAGGGATTAAAGACTGCAGTTCGAAAGCTTACCGGTGTAGAAGTTCGTTTTTCAACGCCCGATGTTGCACTTGTCCATGCTACGTGGGACGTGACCGGTTCGAGTCATCCCACTGGCGAGGCTGTTCCAGTTCTGAAAGAAATCACCACGATGGTGATGGTCAAAACTAGCGGGAAGTGGCTAATCACGTCTTTTCAGAACACGGAGAGCGGGGACTGAAAGCGTTTACTTGCGAGTAAGAAACTCACCACATTTGAATTGCGCTTATGCTCGTGTATCTGGATCCTCTTGCTACCGCCTAGAATGTGAGCGTCAAAACGATTGAGACACACCAGATGCGCATCAAGAAGAAACTCGCGCTACATAGCGCCGCGGAGTTGCGACAAAAAGCTCGGGAATGGCTAGCTAAATCTGCGCTGAATCGAATACGCGAAGATCCAGAAGCCGCATAAGCAAACGGAGCGCGATTTCATGCCGAGCTTTGAGGGAACCGCGGTCACCGCCCGTGGCTACAGATGCGACTGTGAGGTTTTCGTAAAGACGTCTCAGCGATGATCTCCCAGTATCGCTTTACGCACGGTATTCTTCGGTTTTTTTCTCCACACGACACCAACAAAGTGATATGAACGCCTCCATGAACCGGGCCACAACGTTTGCGATTGGGGTACTGCTGTTCTTCACAATCGAAACTCGAGTGCGCCCAGCGACGACCATTCCAGTCGGGGACGCAAAAGATGCTGGCACAAGTACTTTCGATCCGCCGCTCGATTTTCAACCCGTCGCAGGCTGCGGCTTGCTTGAGAACTTCGACCTTGAAACTCCTCCGGTACTACCTCCCGGATGGACCGCGATGAACGCAATCGATCCGGATGGTATACTCTGGCAGACTTCTGACTCTGGAGACCCAGGTCCGCCGGCGGAATCTCTGCCAAATGCTGCGTGGGTTAACGATCCAGATACCATCAGCGATAAGTTCCTCGACTCACCGTCCGGCACAATCGATCCCGTCGGATCTTCGGCTCTGGTTTTCTGGAATAACTACGCTTTGGAGGATGGGTTTGACGGCGCCGTACTGGAGGTCAGCATAGACGGCGGACCATTCCAGGACATTCTTGCAGTCGGCGGTACCTTCTTCGAGGGCGGCTACAATGGGACGATCAGCACCTGCTGTGGCAGTCCCCTCGCCGGTCGTCAGGCGTGGACGGGCAACTCGGGTGGTTTTATCCAGACTGGTGTAGGCGATTTACCTATCGGGATGCCTATCGTCCTACGCTGGCGCATGGCGAGTGATTCAAGTGGTTCCGGTGAAGGCTGGAGAGTCGATGATATTATAATTTTTTGCGAGAGGCCAACTCCCACACCCACTGCTTTTCCAACTCCTACTCCAACGCCGCCGATTACGCCTACACCGACCGCAACCGTAACACCAACACCGGTGGTTACTGTAACGCCTACACCGACTTCAACGGTTACACCTAGAGCAACTCCCAGGCCTCGCCCCACGCCACATCCCCGCCCCACGCCGCCGTGATTTCGCTTTTGCCTGACTCTTCACCAATCAAGCGGTCGGATTAGCTGTGAATCGAATACTTGAGGATCCAGAGCCTGAACAAGTAAACGCAGTGCGATTTCACACCGACCTTGGAGGGAACCGCGGTCAGCGCCCGCGGCTACAGAATTGCGGTAATCTGGATTGTTGACGCGCACCGAAACGACCGCAGGCGCTTCGTTACTCACGCCGATGACAAGCTGACTGCGTTTCTGGAACTCGAGCGAGCGATTCAGGCAACGGGACACTCGTCCGACCGTTAACGGTTTCGAACAAGCCACACGACTAGGAAAATCGTTAGTAGAATTAAAATACCACCAGCGGTGTACGCGGCGAACGCTGGTATGTGCTTGGGTCCCTCCCTTATGAATCCGACGCCTACTAAAACTAAGACCACACCGATCCAAATTGCGTTGAGATATGTCTTTGCTTGAGGTCTCATGATTCTCTGAACTCGCCCGCGTGCTCGTGCGTTTTCAATCACGTTGCCAGCGTCAACGTAAACGCGAATCACGGCGTCGTGTGGACCGCTGAAAAAATCTGGCGTAGCCGATTGCATTGCTTTGCGGGATTGCACTTCCTAGCCGCGCGGCTCTGTTTCCCGTTAGGATTGCTTCCCGCTCAGTCATGTATTTGCCCTTCTTCGTCGTGCCGTAAAAACGAGAGCCTGCCCTGTGGTAAAGATGCTTCTCGGTATTAACCCACACGAGACCGTGGCCTCCGCCGCGCTCGGGCGCGGTAGTCGCTGTCTCAGCACCGCTCGGTGCAGGGACTGAGCTTGGGGTGGCCGGGCTAGCTGAGGCAGACGTTGGTGATTTGAACAAATCGCCCGTTTGTTCGTGCGTCTCGGTAACGTTGCCGGCTGCATCGAACACGCGAATGACAGCGTCATGCGAACGGCTGGAAAACTTTGCGTGGCCGATTGCATCCCGGATTGCGTTTGGCCCGCGATACCACAGCGGACTGTAGGGAAGCGCATCACTGATTAGATCGACACCGTGTTTGTCGGCTCGTGGGCGAACCTCGTAAACGTGCGTGGAAGTCTTCGATGTTACAGGCGGTCGCATCATTTGCCATTTGGCTTTCAAAAACGATTCTACCGACGTGTAGCAATGCCAAAAGGCCCGCTTCGTTTTGGAAGCAACGCGCAGAGATACGACGCGAAGTTGGAGTGGCGATTTCTTGGGGAGCATCATAAACCGCCTCCCGATACTGGTGTCCCACCGCAAAAAAAGCGAGCCAAAAATTGGAGTTGTGACTTAAATGACCGCTCACAGCTTTTTGAAATCGTCCGCGTGCTCGTGCATTTCGGTCACGTTGCAGCCACATCGTAAACAAGAATCACTACATTGTGTGATCGGCCGTAGAATTTCGCGTAGCCGATTGATTAATTCGAGTCGTCTGCGCCGCGAAAACGAGCGTGGAAGCCGCTCAGTCTAGATAAATCCTGGCTACCGCAGACTCACTCTGGTATGGGTCGCCGGCATGACCAGAACCATCGTCTACATAATCGGAGTAATTTTCGTTATCGTAATTCTCCTCAAAGTCCTCGGGTTGTTCTAGGAGTCAGCTTTGCTCGTGAATTGTGGCGGGCGTAACTCGGTGCAGCGAGTTGGGTTTGCTGATCGGCGAAGGTGATGGTCGCGCCCACACTCGCGGCAAACATGCCGGTTAAATGCGCAATCAGTTGCCGCCTGCTCATCCGGCCGTGCTCGAAGTCGTTAATTAGTTTGATGATTTGGGTTTGCATGGTCGCTCCTTACCAATTCGTGGTGATTGGGTCGGTTCCGTGGTTCGACTAACGATCCTCGCGTGTCACGACAGACCTCGTTTGGGCTCAAACTGTATAAGTCAGACTAATCGTATCTGAGCACAACGGGTCGCCGGACTGAATCTCACCGGCGAAGGTCGACGTCGAATGCTCCCACGATCTTCAATAATAAGAGCGACACGACCGCGGAAACAAACCATGCTGCCATGCGCGTCCATGCGGGGAAATAAATCTGCTGAAACGCCTCGCGAGATGCGGGAGCGGATACGGGACCGAAAAAACCAGCAGCCCGCCACCGCCTAGCGACGTCCCGCAAGTCGATCGTGGCGAGTACAACCGGAATGATGAAGGCGACGATAGCCCAAACCAGGACAAGCAGCTGACTATGCGAGGTAGTCTCTATGAACTTCCAGCCCGATATCAGCAATGGCATGCCGACCGCACCGGTCACAATTGCGGCAGGTATTGAAGGAAAGAAGCGCATGGACCGAACTATAATTAGACGGCATTTTTGCAATCTATTTCTTGCCCTACCGACGGGGAAGCGATTAAAAGGCTGCACGGTCTTAGAATCCCTGTTTCTTGCCTTGGAGCTCGAGCCAGCGGAACATTGAGATACGAAAGCACGACTGGTTAAATTTGGCGAGATCGAGGTCGAGGGAAAGCGCTACACGCATGATGTGGTGATCGACGGCGGCAAAGTGCGGAAACGGAAGAAAGGACCTTCCAAACAATTCCGTGAAAAGTTCGGGCACACGCCTCTTTCGGGTGGGGAAGAAATTCCCTGGGGAGGCAAGCGGCTCATTGTTGGAACCGGCGTCTATGGCGCGCTTCCTGTAATGGACGAAGTCCTAACGGAGGCGAAACGGCGCGGTATCGAGGTCATTGCGGCGCCCACAGTGGAAGTCTGTCAGCTGCTGGAGGAAGTGAAGAAGGGCCAGGCTTACGCCATCCTGCATTGCACGTGCTAACCGGGGATTTGGGAGAACACACGCCTGCGGCGATTAGAAAGTGAACTCAACATTCTTTGAACTCGCCCGCGGGCTCGTGTGTTTCAATCACGTTACCGGCGTCAATGTAAACGCGGATCACGGCATCATGTGAACGGCTGAAAAACTTGGCGTGCTCGCGGCTCACAGCAGCGCCGATGCGGCTGGAATGATTCGCGCGGAGCGGGACTTGTCGTTGGACCACAAGCCCCGGAGCGAACGTCAGTCAGGGCGTGACTTCGCCGTCCCGACCTTTGCGCTGCCAAGAAATGTCGCATTCTGATCAACCATAAGGCGGGGCGCTTCGATGTCACCACGCAGCGTGCAACCCGCCTGGAGCTCGCAGCGTTCAGTTACGAAAATATTACCCTCCACCGTCCCTCGCACCTTCACCGATTTCGTCCTGATATCACCGCGTATGATCGCGTGCTCCCCGATCATGAGCGTTCCGGTGGAATCGATTGTGCCCTCCACCTCGCCGTCGATGAGCAGCTCGTTCAGGAATTTAACCGAGCCTTTGATCGAAACTCCTTGGGAGAGAATAGCGCCGGATTGCGTTGGCATGAACGTGTGGTTGGACGGTCCTGGGACGACAGGTGGGTCCGGCCGATTCGTTTGCGGGGGATCGGTGCGACTGCGAGGAGCAAAACGGGAAAAAGGCTGCATGGCCAGAAATGTGCCGAATTATTCGGCATTTAGGAAGCGGAATCGGCCGGAACAGGCCGGATCACGCCTCTTTGAAATCGCCCTTCTGCTCGTGCGTTGCGATAACATTGCCTGCTTCATCGTAAACGCGGATCACTGCGATTTCGTTACGGCTGTTTGATGTTTATCACGCGAAGTACTTTGCATGAATACGTGCGCCAGATGTGCCGCCTTCATCACTCGATCCGGAGAAGGATCTCCGAGTGTGGTAACAAAAGATGAGCCGCTGACTGGCCCGCAGCGCTCCCACCTCCAGACGCTCTGCCGTCACGCTGATGAAGACGCACGAACTTAATTTGGTATGAAATTTCTCGGGATTTGTGCAGCAACGCTCGCCGCGGCCTGCTTGATTTGCGGTTGCACCACGCCTCCCATCATCGTCGGTCAACCGCGTCCACCAATCAGACCCGAAGCAGTGCGCGTCTACCGAATGCCGCCGCGGCATTTTGAGCGGATAGCGATCATCGATTCCCCGGCGGGGACGAGCTGGATTTTTCCTGATCGGCCTTCCATGGAGCTGGGCATCTCCCGTTTGCGAGAGCAAGCGGCCGCGCTTGGCGCGAATGGCATTTTATTGGAGCGCGTCTACGACGTCTCGGCTGGCGGCTTAGCAATTGGCGGCGGCGGTTTCGGTTCTAGTGGGCATAGCTTTTATGGCGGTGGCGGCAGCGTTGGCGGACCGCTGATTAACCATCGGGTTCAAGCGGCGGCCATCTACGTGCGCTGATGTGAGATAGTTGGAGGTCGAGAGATGGTGTGGTTTGCGAGTCAAGCGCACTTGGCAGGCCGCAGTCATAAGAAGCAGAAGGATTTTCGCCTCACACTCAGAACGCTGACAGAAGGCTGCGAGCCTACAAAGGTGAGCGCACAACGATAAGTTCTTCCGATGCTGACGAAGCATGGCAGAAATTTAAGATGGAAAGGCAATCGGGGGCTTCATCCCAATTGTGTTTCTGGATGAGCAGCTAGACAGCTCGCAATTGCGATCATGTCTCCAGGCGGAGGCTATGGCCATCGGCGCAACTTGATCTGAACAGGACCTGACGACTCGGCGCAATATGCGCAAATCCGACATAATGTGCACGCCGATGACAAGCTGACTGCGTTTCTGGAACTCGAAGCGCCATCCGCGCAGTCCTCTTCGATGCTCAACTTAGCGCGCCGGCATTGCACCTCCCCACGCCGAAGGCGACTGGTTGAGAGGAGCGGCCACCGACGATGCGTTGAGTGGGGTGACCCGCTTGCCTGCCTGTTCTGTCGGCGGTGTGCCTGTGACACGGGCTATGAATCCGTGGGCAATGCCGGTAGCATCGACGAAACGACCACAGATAATCCCCTGGTCATTGATTCCGTTAAGCGATGTAAAGGTGGACCCTGGGTAATCGAAAGTGAAGAAGTTGTTCGGCGGCAGAAAGAAGAGTCCATGAGTCGCGCCTGCGCTGTCCGCATATCTGCCCATCACCCAATTCCTATCGTTAAGTCCAAACAGGACTGTCGTAACGGAACCCGGAGGATCGATCGGGAAATGCAACGCCCCATTAGCGTCCCGATAGTAACCGTGAAGGATTCCTGAGCCGTCTATAAAGTATCCCACCAGCAACTGCTTTGAATTATTGATCTCGTAAGCAAAGGTCGAGGCGGCGTCCGGGACGCTAAACGACGTTAAGGTTCCCGCAACACTGAGGAACCCTTGGAAGACCCCGCTGCCGTCGGGATCAAACCCGCCGGTAAAGTCGCCCGCATCGTTTATCGAAAGCAGATTGGTCTGGGCCGCGCCGGGAACGTCGTATTCTGTGAAGGTGCCGCCCGACAGGAAAAACGAGTGAATGGTACCATCGCTTATGGCGTAGTCACCGTTGACTGTGCGTGAGTTATTGATGCCTCGTCCTTCGGTAAAACCCACGGTATCGTTAGGATCGACGATGGGGTCGCTAAAGCTACCATCGCTGAACCGGACAAAACCGCGCGTCACTCCGTTCGAATCGATAAACTCGCCAACGACGTCGCCTCTTTCATTAATCTTTTGTGGCAAGGTCGAATTTCCGGTCCCGGGATAATCAAAAGTCGTGATCACTTCGATAGAACCAGAGTTCGGTGCTCGCTGAGCGAACGTCTCCATCAATGGGAACACGAATAGAACTGCCAGAATGCTGTTAAATATCTGTTTTGGTTTCATAGTGCTAATAGCCTCCTTAATTGAATTACCTATTGCTAAAACGCAGACGTAGCGAAAGCACAATATCCACTTCGCGAATTTCGAGCTGGCCACTTTGCGTGTTATCTGGTTTCGTTGGCCCCGCTTTTGGATTGCCGGACCCGGATATGGGTCAATGAATTTCTGAAGAGTGGCAATTGCGACGCCAGCTGCCACCCCCTGCCCCGGCAGCGAGATACATAAAAGGTGCGTCCATACCAATTGGCGCTCGCTTTCAGCTTGCGATGGCGAGGTTCGACTGTTCTTAATTGCTGAAAACGGCGACAATGAACGGCCCCTCAACTAAAGCTCTGTTCTGGTGGGCGATAATTGCACAGGTTGTAGGAGCCCAAGTGTTTTTCTGGGATGCGCTTCCGGATTACCAGGAGTTGACTGCTGGAGAGGTCGTAGTGGGTACGCCTCAGGACTTTGCCCTCGCGGTGTTTGGTCTTGTGGTAATGCAGTCGGCCTATTGGTATGCTCGCCGTCTTCAGCCCCAGGTCCGGTTCCGGCATCGGGTTGTATTGGGTCATGTCCTGCTCTGCGTTAGCGAGGTCAGTTTCTTTTTCGTCAGCGCGCTGGCGACCGTGGCCATGTTCGATCATTGGAAGCGATCTCAATTCGTCCTCTGGAAGTTGATGTTGCTGGC
>JBKPLM010000209.1:0-7135 GCA_046731655.1 Verrucomicrobiota bacterium
ACGGTGCGATTGAGACTTTTCTGATGAGCGCGATAGACTACGCCCTGGCCGCCGCGTCCGATTTCCTCCAGCAATTCGTAATCGCCGAAATCTGCGAGCATTGTAACCGGAGCCTGGGCTTTCTTCCTATCTGGTGATCGCACGTCGTCATTGCAACGAGGATCATCCGCCTTCGCTGAGGCTACGGCGGACGAGCCGACTCCAGCTACAGATTCCTCCTCAACTAGACCAAGGCCCCGTTCCAAAAGGCAAGCCGGGCAAACTCCCTGCCGCGTGTCGGCGGGAATCTGAGTCCCGCACTTTGGGCAAAGTTTAAGTGCGCTGGTCATTGTCGGAGAGCCGCTCGTGCGCCCTCCTACCTATTACTACGTAAAATTCTATCACAGGTTACGCCCGCAGCACCGCGATAAGATGGCGCAACTCATCTTCGATATCGCCCGGAACCATCACCGTGTGGGCGATCTCTTCTCGCAACAACTCCCGATAGCGCTGACGCAACCTATAGAGCGCTTGTGTAATGGCAGCCTCGGTCATGCCTAATTCGTGCGCAACGTCCGCCTGCGAAGGCCGGTCTGGTTCGTCCATGAGCGACTTTTGCAACCGGTCAAACAACCGCATGTTACCGGCGGCACGATACTCATCTCCCAACCGCGCAAGCACCTGGTCGAGAACTGTCAGCGCCCAGCGACGCTCGTAGATTTGATCTGCAGCCAAAGTATCTGCCGGCTCATAACCGGCCTGCTCACGCTCATGCCAATCCTCCAGCGGGATGAACTGCTGGCCCTGGCCTCGCTTAATTGCCATGGCACGGTTGTGCTCGTTCGTTAGGAAATGTTTAAGCGCTGTCAGGAGATAGGAACGCAGACGGCCTTTCTCCTTGCGCACCGCATCGATATCCCGGCGTTCCAGTAGCAGAGCGAAAAAGCCCTGTGTGAGATCTTTGGCCTCTTCCGGCCTGACGCCCCGCCGCCTTACGAAGCCATAAAGTGGTCGCCAATACGTGCGGCAGAGTTTTTCAAGTGCCGCCTCCGCTGCGGGTGATGGTCCTCGCGCCGCGAGCACAATGCTCCAATGAGTTGTTGTAAACGCGACCGCCCCGGCTTGCGTGATTGGGGCAGTCCAATCCCCCGACGCCTGATCCTCATCAACAGGCACGCTGTGATCCAAACAAAAAGTAACGCCCAGATCAAGCCTGAAAACGCGGTCATGAAACCGTAGCGTTTCCGGACTTGCGGCGCTCCATTAGCCACGCAATCCAGATGCAGCTTTCATAAAGCAGACACATCGGGAGCGCCATCGCGATCAAGGTCAGAATGTCTGGTGTCGGCGTGATGATCGTCGCCAGAATAAAGATCAGCACCACGGCGTAAGGTCGTGTGCGCGCCATGAACCTGTAAGTAAGCAATCCAAATCGAACCAGCGCCAGCACGACCACCGGTAATTCGAAAGCCAGACCGAAGCCGATCGTGAATCGCGTCACAAAGGAATAATATTGTTGCACTGTCCAGGTGGGCGCCCAGCCCAAGGACTCGGTGTCGCGAAAGAAAAAGAGAATCGTTTTAGGTAGCAACCAAAAATAACAGACCGACACACCGAGAAGGAAGAGCGCGAAGCTAACTAAAATAGCGGGAAGCAAAAAACGCTTTTCTACGGCGGTGAGCGCAGGCAGCACAAATTCCGCGACGAAATAGAGCAGAAGCGGAAAAGAGAGAACGATGCCGGCGTAAAACGCCAGATGAAACGAAATCACGATAGAATCTGTGATGCCGAGCGCCTTGAGCGTTCCGATTTGTGATCCGACATCGCGGAGGGGCGCCTGCAATATCCGCACAAGTGTGGAGCGAAATGCAAAGCACGCGATCATCGCTGCCGCGAGCGTGATTGCGATCTTTACAATCGTCCATCGTAAGTCTTCCAAGTGCTCCAGAAACGGTTTGGAAGTTTCGCTCTCCGGCAGTTCGCGAAATTTGAAAATGTCTCTCAGCATCATCAGATCAAATCCGAAATCCGAATATCGAAATCCGAAACAACCGCCAATAATCAAATCACAAGCGGTCGGCCCTCTTTAGCCGGAAGGAGAGCACGCGCCCAGAGCCGCGCCCAAATGCTTAGCGTGTTGGCATCACGAATTTCGTTCTCGGCAATCATTCGACGGATTTCCTCCACGCTAAATTCGCGGCAATCCAAAATCGATTCCGATTGATCACGCACATAATTCGGGCACGACTCCACCGGGCGCGCCAAAAAGAAATAACCGCGTTCATCCGTAAAGCCGGGGGAGGTAAAGTAGTGGCCAAGAGCGATGAGTTCGCCATCCCTGGCCAGTTCGTAACCGGCTTCTTCGCGAAGTTCGCGCAGCGCGACCTGCTCAACGGTTTCCTGCGCGGGACCATCGATCTGACCGGATGGCATTTCCCAAATTGCTGCGCGAATTGGAATGCGCTCCTGGTGAATGAGGACGATTTTGCCGTCCCGCGTCATCGGCGCAATGATCACGGCTGCTTTCCGGTGCACAATTGTCCAAGTCCTTGGGAGCGAACGCGAGGGTGTTCGCACATGGTCGGTCACAACTTCAAGATGCGCATTGGCGAAACGCCGCTCGCTAGAAACCGTTTCCCAGCTGTCATTTTTCACTCGGCAACTGTAGAGGCCGCTGTCCTCAGCGGCAATTGCTGGATTGTGCGGTTAAACTGTAGAGGGAGCTGTGTCGCTGCGGATCCTCTCGTGATGCAGGCGGCACGCCTGCCACCACAGGTTATCTGAGCAATTTGCGCCAGCGTTCACCTGTGTCGCGATATTCGCAGGTCACGGTGCGCCGATCGCGCGCCGCTGAGCTAGCAAATCGCGGATATCGAAAATCTTCGCGAACTTTCTTTTTCGGAATTTTTTTCGCGTCCATTTGTGGTTAATCCTTTGCTTCTGCGGTCCAATGGCTGTCAGGCGATGGATGCAGTTCGCGTTACAGTTACCGAGACGTGCTTGGCGTCTTCCAAAGGAAATTTTCGCAGCTCCACCATGATCTTTTGAATGCGGAAAGTTTTCAGCAAATGGGTTGCCAGCCGATCGGCAAGTGTCTCGATCAAATTTGTCGATTGGTCTCGCACAAACTTCTTCGTTTCCTCGGCAACAATCGAATAATTGACCGTGTTGTCGATCTTGTCCGCCATGTCCCGCTGCTCATGATACGGCCAAAAAGAAATGCTGACGGTCAATCGCTGCGGGGTGGCCCGTTCTTTCTCTGGAACCCCGATGTGCGCAAAGATTTCGAGCTGCTCGATATGAATCTGATCGGCGAAAGCGTTCGGCTCGTTGGGCATTAAGCAAGATTAAAGCAGCGCTGCCGGGAGCAACAACGCGGAATTTTTTCCTTCGTTTCACGCTAGGTTTTGCGTCCCCTGGTGGTTGCAACCCGACCGGTATGGTAGAGTGAGATGCACAATGAATACGGGTTGGCGTGTTTTTGCTTATTTGTAGCGGTATCCGTGGATGGCCGCGGGAACGTTGACCTGCGCGATCCTGAGCACGCTGATGGTGATCGTTTTCCCGGCGACAACGAAATGGATCATCGACGATGTCGTGCGCGCGAATCGACCGGACAAATTGTTGCCGCTAATTGTGCTGGCGGCGACCGCATTTCTCCTCCAGCACGGGTTCAATGCGCTGCGCATCATTCTGAACAACACGTTTGAACAAAAAGTGATCTTTGATTTGCGCAGCGATTTGTATTCGCACATTCAACTGCTGCCGTTGCGCTGGTTCGACAATCGCGCCACGGGCGATTTGATGACACGCGTGATCGAGGACGTTAACTCGGTCGAACGCGTATTGATCGACGGAATCGAGCAGGGCGTGGTTGCGGCGCTGCAAGTGATCGTCGTTCTCGGCGTGATGCTTTATTTGAGTTGGCAATTGACGTTGTTTAGCCTGTTGCCCGCACCGTTTCTGGCCGGCGGCGCGCTTTTATACACGCTCACCGCGCATCGCCGTTATCGATTGCAACGGCGCGCTTCCTCGGACATGAACGCGCTACTCCACGATAATCTCGCCGGCATTCGGCAAATCAAAAGCTTCAGCCGCGAGCGTGAACAACACGAGCGATTCAACAACGCGAGCAACGAATTGCGGCGGGCCACGCTCGTCGTCATGCGGGTTTGGGCGATGTATCACCCGTCGATGTATCTGATTGGCTCGTTAGGCGTCGTCCTCTTGATCGCGGTCGGAACAAAAGCCGTTCTGGCCGGCACGATGCAACTCGGCGATCTCATTGCTTTCCTCATGCTCACCGGATTTTTTTACGAACCGATCGGGAAATTGCATCAGCTTAATCAACTCGTGCAAGCCGGACGCGCCGCCGGCGAACGCGTGTTTCAAATTCTCGACGAACCGGCGGAGCCGGGCGCCGTCGTCGCCCGCACCGACCGTGGCCGCGCCTCGATGGACGCTGAGCCTGAGCTTGCCCCGATTTTGGGAGATATTCGCTATCAGGACGTGAGCTTCAGTTACGTGGAGGGATTGCCCGCGCTGAGGGATGTTTCCTTTCACGCGCCGCCAGGAGCGACCGTCGCGCTGGTGGGCGCAACCGGCGCGGGTAAGTCGACACTGGTGAATCTGCTGGTGCGTTTCTATGAATTCACCGGTGGGCAAATCTACATCGACGGGAAAGCAATTCGCGAATATGACCTGGGTGCATTGCGCGAGGTGATTGGTGTGGTGACGCAGGAAAGTTTTTTGTTCAACGGATCAATCCGCGAAAACCTACTCATGGGAAAACCGGAAGCGACCGACGCCGAATTATGGCGCGCGGTGGTTGCGGCGAACGCGCAGCAATTTATCCAACGTTTACCGGACGGCTTGGAAAGCGTCGTGGGCGAGCGTGGAGTGAAATTGAGCGTAGGTTAAAAGCAACGACTCTCTATTGCTCGAGCACTGTTAAAAGATCCGCCGATTTTGATTCTCGATGAAGCAACTGCGAGTGTGGACACTGCGACGGAGCGCTTGATCCAGGAGGCGCTGGAGCGTTTGATGGCGAACCGCACATCGATTGTGATCGCGCATCGACTTTCCACGATTGTGCGTGCGGACCAAATTCTGGTAGTCGATCATGGCCGAATCATCGAGCGCGGCACACACGACGAATTGCTGGCGCTCGGTGGAAAATATGCGCGGTTATGCCAGCAAAGTTTGCTCGAAACTTCCCCCGTGCGGGAAAGGGAATCGCCGGCAGAAATTGCCGCTTCGCAGACAGCCGAGACAGAAGAAGAACTGCCAGTCTGCTAATATAGAGGCTTCTGCGGGTTCGATCGGGACTCCAACGGACGAAGCAGCGATCGCGTAACTCGACGGCTTAAAGCTGTCGAGTTCCAAAGGAGTACATCCTCGTTAGGCACATCCGCCTTCGACATGCTTCGGCGTGGCAGGCAAATCACAGTTCTATTTTCCGGCGCGCTGAATGACGGCTTCATATTTTTCTTTTAGCTCAGCGTATCGTCGCTCGGCTTCCCTTAGAGCACGGCGTTCGTCTTCCAGGTTTCGTTCGAGATCACGAATCTGCTCCTGCAGGCGAAACGACATTCGCGCCACCGCTGGTGCAACGGGATCGCCCAGTTGAATTTCAGTCTGGGCGCCTCCGGCATCTGCTTGTCCCGTTTCCCATAACTGCGGCATTTCCTGAATCTTGCAACGCGCGCCGTCGCGGGTGTTGATAACGAGAGTTTCACCATCGATTTCGCCGAGCCGGATAAATTCCTGGAGAGCGCCCAGGGTTGTCGGTCCGTAATAATGGTCGCTCGTGAGCTCCACCAACCAGTCCATGCCGAGCTGAGCCAGCATCGGCGCTTTCACCCAGGTCTGCCGATCGTTAGAAAGCGTATCTTGTGGTGCGATTTGCGCCGCTGCTGCCCAGCGCGCGATTTGATCGAAACGCACCGGACCAAAGGTGCTTCCATCCTCGTGCTTGCGCAGAAACCAACTTTGATTCACGAGCTTTGTATCACTCTGTTGGCGATGGCGAGCTGGAGGGCGCCGGCGATGCAGCCGGGATAATAATGGTCTGTCCGGCCTGCAGCTTACGGCCATCTTCGATATGATTAGCCGTCTGCAATTCGTCCACAGTCACTTTGTACATTTTCGCGATGGAGGTGAGTGTCTCGCCACGCGCGACGATGTGCGTGTTCCCGTCGGCCGGGTGCTGTGGAGACACCGCTGGAGCAGCTGAGCTCGCTGGCGAAGGCGTACCTTCTCCGATCATTACGCCAGGGCGAATATGTGCCAACTGTTGCTCCAGCTTGAGGAGCTCCTGAGAAAGCGCGTCAATCTTCGCATTCTGTTCGTCTATTTTTTTTACCAAAGCCTCAAGTTGAACGGTATCATCTGATTTGCCAGACTTCGACTCGGGCGTTTGAGCAGACGCAATGTAAAGCAATCCGAAAAGGAACGTTGCGCAAAAAGTCACTGCGAGCTTCATCGGAGCAAAAGTTTGCCATCAGCGGATTTGTCTGGCAAGCGGCTTCGCCACGTTTGAATCGTTAAAGCGTTGAAACGTTGAAACCGAGATCCGATGTAGCGGTGTAACTATTTAACGAATCACGACACGAAACGCGGCTGCTTGCCTTTCCAATATTTGCTCTTAGATTTTTTTATGCCTGAGCGCATTCAGAAGCCGGTGGAACCGGCTCCGTGGGGCCCAAAACAAGGCGATGGCGGCGGTCCACGTTCACCGGATATTTCGCGGCCAGACACGAAGGATCTTTTAAAAAAAATGCGCAAGGTGGATCCCAATCAATCCAAGCGCTATCGCCAGCGCACCGGCCAATAATGGAGCGCTCCCCGGTGGAGTTTGACCAGAATTTTTCTGGAGCAGCCGGCGATTTCCCTTCGCTGCTGCGTCACAAAGGCTTGCTCGCTCCGGCGACTGTGAATCCGCTGCCACAAGGCGGAACACCTCAGAAAATGTGGCAACCAACGGAGGCAACCACAATTCTCGCTTTCAAATTTTCCGGGGGCGTACTGGTGGCAGGCGACCGCCGCGCGACCGCTGGCAATACGGTCGTCTATGATCGCGCGGACAAGGTTTTGGAAATCGATCGCCACTCGATCATGGCCATTGCCGGCGTGCCGGCGACAGCGTGGGAAATGG
>JBKPLM010000210.1:0-7337 GCA_046731655.1 Verrucomicrobiota bacterium
GACAGTGTAGGTCTGCACCAGGTTCTGATTAGCGTCTCCGACGTCATTGATCACGCCGAGGTATGACTGCAGGATCGTGTTCTGGTTCCTGAACGTCGTGTTGAACTTGAATTCGTAGCTCAGGGTAGCTTTGCCCTGACCCACATCGTTACCGGTGGCAACGTGGATTTGATACAGCACGTTGTCGTCGAAGTTGTACTTGTTTGGTCCAACGCCGGGTTCTTCATGGGGGTACACGCCCAGCGCAGTAACCAGGCTTTTTGTTCCGTTTTCATCTTGCACGAACGCGTAGACGTCGGTGGTGTTGGCTGACGGATCGCGAATTATCAGCGGCGCGTCCTGGTGACTGGACGCTTGTACCGCTCCGATTAGATGCGCCGCGAGCAGTGCTATCCCACAGCGCGACATGAGGTATGCTATTTTTTTCATTTGTTTCTAGGTTTTGGTTTTGGGTTGAGATTTCCGCGCGGGATTTGGTCCGAGTGGAAAAGTTTTTTGTGTGTTTGGAGCAAGGGACGGTTCGGCCCAAACAGCAGCGTTTTGAAGCTCACTGCGTTCAGATGGCAAAAGTAGATGCGAGAGTTCGCCGGCTTTGCGCAACCAACGCTCGGCATCAACTGCGTGACCAGCTTGTAAAGCGATCACGCCGGCATGGAAAAACAGCCGCCCATCTTCGGTGCCTTCCGCCAATGCGTGCTGTATTTCGCTCTGCGCTTCGGCCAGGTTGCCCGCTGCGGCCAACGACCATGCCAATGCGTCGTGAGTGAAGACATCACCACGCGAATCAAGTTCCGCGTGCGCAAGTCGAAGCGCCATCTCCGGAGACTTGCGTCGCGTAGCGAGGAAGAGCGCCACTGTGCGAGGATCCCCGATCGGACCGTGCTGGAGAAGTTGAGCCTCAACGGCAGACGCCTCATTTTCACGACCAGTTGCGCGCAGAGCCTCGGCAAGCGTCCACTGATATTCGGGAAGCGGATTCAGTTTCACCGCATTTTGCAAAGCGTCCACCGCTTCCCGGAACCGGTTTTGAGCAAGCAGCATCTTCCCGTTCAGCAAAAGCGTTGGCGGATAATTGCTCTGGAGTGAAAGAGCAAACGCACACCGTTGCTCTGCTTCGTCAAATTTGCCTCCCTGAAACAGGTACGTAGCCAACCGCGTGTTCACCCACGCGGCGGATTCGGCATCGCTCGGGCTGGCAGCGCTCACAGCCAATTGCATCGCCTCGATCGCTCCCGCGACATCGCCTTTGAGCCAGCGGATGTGCGCTGCGCGAGCGTACGCGCGAAGGTCGGGCTTTAAATTCATCATGTGCTGATAGGCATCGACCGCGTCGATCAGCTTTCCTTGGTCCATCAACGCATCGCCCAGGAGCCCGTAGTCAAAGCTGAGTCCTCGCTGCTGAACGAGACGCCGCGCAAGCGATTCGGATTCTTTAAAGCGATGCAGGTTCTGCAATACGTGCGCGCGCAACAACATCGCTTCCTGGCTTTGTGGATCGCGCTTTTCGATGCACCGTGCGCTCTGCTCGGCCAGTTTGTAAAAACCCGGGTCAAAACTTTCGCGCGCTTTTGCAACAAACGCCCAGCCGAGCTGTTCGAGCCCAACCTGAAGGTTTCTACCGCTGCGAATTTGCTGCTGGAGCCGGAAAATTTCCTTGTCGGTGCGGCTATCGCCCGTCTGTGGAGTTAGCACCAGGACCAGCGAATCATCGAAAGCTGGATCAGATGCAGAGGCTTTGGTCGTTTCGCTCTTGTTACTTTGCCGCGAGAAAAAAATTAGCAAACAGGCGATCACCACGAGCGGGGCAAGAAATATCAAAATTTGCCCAGCACTCCTGATGGCTTGTTTGCGGCTTTCCATTTTTCTGGCGTTTGGCCAGCATTACGCCGAGACGCACCGACTGGATGCAGGTGGCGTGCAAAAATTTCTAGATGACGCAAAAAATTGTTCGGACGAAAACGGCTTCCAGGTTAAGCGGCACGCCTTGAGCGCACGCTCCACGGTCGGCTGAGCTTTCAGCCGGTCGAATCAAAATTCCATCGTGACAGTGACTTCGAAACTCCAGTCGCTATCTTCATTCTCCAGGTCGAGCGATACGCTGTAACCACCGGAAGCGCCGTCCTCCGAGCGATCGAACAAGCCGAGCCGATCAATAATGCGTTCGCTGATCGCGCGCTTAAATATCTGATCCGCTTGATCGGTAATCGACACAGCCTCTGCCCTTGCAGATGTTGGCGGAGACGATGCACTATTTTCCTGCGCGACGACTAATCCAGCCGCGAGCATGGCCAGTATGAAAACAAAGATATGTGCTTTCAAATGGCGGTAATACGCTGCAGCCATCCGCCTGGATGCTTTGTCCAGACACTCGCTAACGACAGCATCCGTCGTTAGCGGAGACGAGTACGAACTATTTCACGTAGTACCGACGAGCAAGATGGGTCCCTCCTTTTTCGGGACACCACCTTCGCGTTCCAAGCTGATCGCAAAAGCTTTTACGTGTTCCGCCTTCTCAACCGGCTTGAAACGGATTTGCGCGACACCATTCTCGTCTACCCGAACAACACCCGCGCTGATTGGATCCTTGTGCTCGGCGTCGACAGCCCACAACTGATAATCCTTGCCCGGCTCCGGCGCGGGAAGGTTGGTGATGCGAATGACGCCGCTTTGACGACCGGGTTGCCATGCCACAGTCGCCTTCGCATCTGCTGGAGCAGGCGCAGATGGCGCGAGAGCGAAAAACGTCGTCTGCATCAGCGAATCGGCAGCGCGGATATCAGCGAGCTGGCGCTCCAAACGTACATGATCCATAGCGAGCAAACCGCAGAACACGGCCAACCCCGCGGCTATGGCCCATGGTATCCAGCCCAACGAAGCGCGTCGCGTAGGCATTGGAACGATCCGCTGAGGATCCGTTGCTATGTTGCGCATGATTCGCTGCTTTAAAGATGCAAGCGGCGTTTGCGGTGGAGCCCCCAACGCGACCACACCAGCTGCTTCGCGCAATTCGCGAGCGACATCACGCAGCTCGGCGTTGGTGCTCAATTCCGATTCAAACGCAGCGGCTTCGTGGGGTTCCAGTAGCCCGAGAACGTAGAGTGCCGCTTGATCCTGTTGTTCTTCCGAAATCATAGAATCATAATTAGGTGCGAAGTTGTTCCCGAAGCTTGAGAAGGCCCCGACGGATTCGGGCCTTCACCGTACCGAGCGGTTGTCCAAGTTGCGCGGCAATCTCCTGATGCGTCAGATGCCCGAAAAACGCCAGGTCGACCGCCTGTCGTTGTTCGGAAGGCAAATTGTTCAATACATATCGCACACGAGCTGCATCATCACTTTTCTCAGCGGTATCCGCTGCGCTCTCAACAATGGATGCATCAGTCACCTCGGCAACTCTGCCCTCGTCGGCATCGGAGGCGACCACCACGCGCAACCGCCGGTCGCGCGCTCGCAATCGATCGATCGCTCTGCTTCGCGTCAACAGGACAGCCCAGCTGAAGACGCTGCTCTTTTCTGAATCGTAAGTTTCGGCACGCGACCAGATTTGGAGGAAGACGTCTTGCAAAGCATCCTGCGCTTCTGCAGGGTCCCCGAGCATTTTCACGGCCAAAGAATAGAGCGGACCGCTCAGCCGATCGTAAAGAGCGCTGAAGGCCCTTTGATCGCGGCGGCCAATCCGCGCGATCATTTCCTGATCCAGCATCTGCTGCGCTGAAGATGTTTCCGCCATGCTCAGGTCAGTCTGGCTAAATTGTATCCCACGGGCATCGGCAACTAATAAGCGTATCCAGTCATCCGACGAATAGTCGAGTCTGGATGCAGCGATTTTGCGCGCAATCGATCATGACTCGTTTCGCGAATCGAGTCTGCGCGGCCCGTTGGTTCGTTCTCTAGTTCGCGGCGCCGTCCATCAGCGCCAGAATCCGCTCTTTTTTTCCACCGTAATCGAGCGAATGAAAACGCCGAATCTCATCTAGACGGCGCTGGCCATTGAGCGTGTCGAGGTAATGTGTGTAGCTCGCTGCGAGCTGGCTCGTCTCCAGATAACGGCCACGCAAATTTGCATCCTGAAACGCTTCGGGGCACTGGCGCCCGAAAAGATGAAGGCGCAGCCAACGCCGGTCCATGCGCGAAACGCGCTGGGTTTTTCGAAAGAACGCGATAAACAAAAGTAGAACGAGATAAGTATCAACCTGTGCTTGGAGCTCCAGATTGCGTGCAAAATCTTCAGAGCCGATCTCGCGGATACCGCTTTTGAACTGAAGTGCAGCATGCAAGGCATGATTAAGTTCTTCCACGAACATGATCAGGGACCGGATATTGCGATCGCCAACTCCCGCGCGGGGATCGTGTTGTTCGAGCTGTTCAATCAGCCAGCGCGAGTAATAGATGCCGACGTAAAGCTGATCGCCCGCACGCCGCAGAAAGGTGCGCGCAAGCTCGCTCAATTCGCGCGCGGATTTTCCGGCGAGAAGAGACAACTGCGCGGAGCGCGTCCGATCGATGAGACAATCTTCCAGATTGATCCCAACCTGCGTGTAGGTTCGTTCGAACAATTTCTGGATCTGACTAAAGAGCGTCTCGTTCACAGGCGGAGCGACGGGCGGGCATCGTCATCCAGATTGAGCATTCGATCGGAAAGTTGATTCAGGGCGAGCCGGACATCCCGAAACCGATCGGCTAATCCTTCGAAGACGTCATCGAGTTCGCAGCGACGAGCTGCGACATGCGACGCAACAAGTTGATAGTTCGTCCGGCCTACCTGCTCGTAGAATTCAATATCGGGGGCGCCGCGCAAACTGCGACGCTGGGTGTTTTCGTGAAAAATTCCGCTAATGAAAAGCGAGTAATTGCCAATGTGCGCGCGAAGCAGAAACGCCTGCTCGGGACTCGCCTTGGCGAGCGCAATGAGCATGTCGGAAATGTATTGTTCAGCGAGATGGTGGGTCTCATCGGAGATCTGCAATCGACTCGCGCGCGAAAATGTTTCGAGCAACGACGCGACATAATCGCAAAGCTTTCGGTCACCGATCCCACCTTGCTGCAAAACGTGGCGCGCTAGCACATAAAAATAAAACTGAGAAGATATCCGCAGATGCCCGCAGTGATTCAGGATGGCGTCCACCAACTGCGGATGATCGAGAATGGAATCGCGCGTTTCGATATCGCTCAAAAGATCGACCAGCGAAACCTGATCGGTTTGCGACCGCGCGAGCGTGCGCACGATGAAGTCGAAATCGGCAGCGGTGAACCGCGCCCGACAATTCGCTCTGACCATCGGGACTTCATCATGCGCGATTCACGCGCCTATGGCAAGTCAGATTGCAAAGGCGTGCCAAGGAACACAGGCATCCTGCCTGTACGGCACGCGGGCTTCCAGCCTGCGTGATTTAAAACCCACCTTAGCGTTGTGTCGGGTTTATGGCGACCGGATTACCTGTTGTGCCGGGCTCCCGTTTCGGATTTTCTATTGCGATATCCCTGATTTGCCTCGTGATCGCGACCGATTGGAACGTATCCGCACTCGAAAGTTGCTTCAAAAGTTCCTGAATCTTTGCGGCTTTGTCGTCCTCGATAATCATATCAACCTTTCGTTAGCGCGCTAAGCGTGGCAGCGAGCTGATCTTTTGAAATCGTCGCTGCCTGTTTCTCGGCCATCAATGTTAGAATTTTACCACCGCTCAAGCCAACAACAAGCGATGTCAGAAGCTGGGCGACAGTCAGGTGTAGCCCTATTTTTGTTCCGGTTACCAAATCATACGATGCCAGCGGACCATAAACTCCCCAGACCACAAGTGCAGCGACCGCGCCAACGAGCACGTTGCCGATCCAACCCGGCCGCCAAACCTTCGCCGCACGATCAACCCGCGGATAATTGAACTCGCCGCTAATCGCGGAGTTAACAATTCCGCCGATTGCTCCGAAACCGGCGATAAGCAGAATAATTTGCCAGATGGTCATAAAGCCTCCGTGTTCTACCTTGCACGGTTCAACGAACGCATTAAAGCAAATTTGCGCCGGCTCGTTCTCCCGGATTAGCGCCGAAAGTCAAAGCTTGTCGAACAACGTTGGCGGCAGCGTTGGATTTATCCTCACGCTTTTCGTTATGGTGCTTTCGAGCAGTTTGCCGGTGTTGAGATCCGTTTCAGCTGTTGCGAACGGGAATTTCACGCCGTCCACGTCGTGAAAATCGGAGCTAATTTGCTCGATCGTCGTCGGCCTCGGATCGACATCGACGTGCAGCGGTCTAACATCTCGACGCCGGGTGACCAGCCAACTGTTCGGGTCAACGTACAACGAGACAGCGTAGCCATCATTCAGAATGAGCCGGAGCACGTAATAGTTAACACCGTCGATTTGTTGACGCCCGATTGATTTCATTTTGTGACCACGCGCTCGGAGTTCGTGTAGACCGAACAACTTTCCCGGCAATTCCACGCCACGCCTTAGAGTTGCAGTGGCTTTTTCAGTCGCCGGCTTTCGCTCACCTTTACCTTCCCATTGCCAGCCGTTCTGACCATCAAACGCTTCGGTGAAAACATGTTTGCCTTGCCCGCTTACATCGATGCGCATTTTGCCAGGGCGCGTTGCGTAATAGGTACCGTCTACTTCTAATGACGGATCCTTGATGTGCAATTCGATCTGGATCGACTGAACCGCTTCAATCGCTTCGCGACCGCCCATAGCATCTGTGTTGCGCTCGATGATCTCATCAAGCGATACAGAATCGGACCGCTCATGGCATCCGGTGACGAGAATTGTCGATAGCAATGCGAGCAGGGTTTGGCATGTGCGATTCATCCGAGCTTTACAACGGCGCCGACACGCACATTTGTCTCGATTCGGACTAACGAGTTTAAAATCATGTCGAAGAACGACAGCAAAAAAACGAAACCCTCTCGAGCTAGAATACTCTGTAGCGGCGGTCTATGACCCGCCGAAACTTTCGGTGCCGGCGCTCACAGAGCGCCGCTATAGCAGTCTTGCAAACCCAATCGCGTTTGTGCCATCATCAAACCAGCGATGGCCGAGACGCATGCGGGTACTGTGGAACGGTTGAGATCGAGATGAGCGGAGATCCTCTGGAGGTGGGTTACTGCCATTGCGAAAACTGCCGGCGTTATTCCGCTGCGCCGGTGAGCGCATTCACGTTGTGGAAGAAAGAGAATGTCAGCGTGACCAAAGGCGAGGAATTTCTCGGACGATTTAAGAGCAGCGATATCAGCGAGCGTGGTTATTGCACGAAGTGCGGCGGCCACATCATCGTCGAGCATCCAACGCTCGGTTTAATGGATGTTCGCATCGGCGCGCTCCGGAATTTTCCGTTCAAACCAAAGGTG
>JBKPLM010000211.1:0-8046 GCA_046731655.1 Verrucomicrobiota bacterium
TCGCAGCCCTGTTCCGTCTTGACGGATATCGCCAGTCTCTGATTCGATAAACGCTGATGTACGGGGGGAGAATTACCGGTGAGGAAAAATCAGCCATCAGCACGTACGTGGGTGTCGGCATCGCAATCTTGCTCATCGCCGGTGGGCTCTACTTCTTCTTTCTCGCGCAAAAAGAAAAGAAGGAGACCACAACTTTCGATCCAAACCGGCCGGTCCCAAGCGACGCCGTCTTGAAAGGCCGGCTAAAGGCCGAGGAATATTCCGTTGTGCGCGAGGGTGGCACCCAAAGGGCTTTCCAAAATCAGTTCTGGAACAACGAGAAGACCGGCATCTACGTCGACATCATTACCGGTGAACCGCTCTTCACTTCGATCGATAAATTCGACGCCGGCGTCGGCTTTCCCACGTTCACCAAGCCGATCTCAAAAGATCTCCTCGTCGAGAGCCTGGATACTTCGCACGATATGCAGCGCACCGAAGTGCGGGCCAAGCGAAGTAACGCCCACCTTGGCTACGTGTTTCCCGATCCTAAATCGCCCACGGGACAACGTTATGTCGTTTACTCGGCGGCCTTCCATTTCATTCCAGTCGAAGACATGAAAGACAGAGGTTACGAAGCGTATCTGTCGCTTGTCGAAAACAAGGTCACCACGCCGTAGGTGACGCTGTAGCCACGGCGCTGTGCGCCGTTCAAGAAAGCCCCGGCACCTGGCAATGCGAGCGCCTCACAGGGGCGCCGGCTACCACATTCATTTAGTCGCCGAGTAAAGGGCAGCTAGTTTCACCTCTGTCTCCGGTGCCGTCTGAGCAGCTTGCGCAAACGTTGAGTCGTGGTCGCGCGGTCGAGTTTGTTCGCGCCCCTTACTTAACCTCTGTTTTGATTTCCGGAACACCCGATTGCTTCAATTGCTGATTCAACGCGGGAAGATCGGATCCGAGTAATTTGCGCCACGCCTCCATCATCGGTTCGACTTTTGTCTGGAGATCCGCGACTGCCGCCTTGACTGCAGCTGTTGGCGCAACGTCTGCGCCTTCGATCTCATTGAACAGCTGCGTTGTCGATTCCAAAACGAAAAGCGAGGGTGGGGCACCTGGCCGCGGATGCGGTGGCCCAAACTTCGTCAATGTTTGAGCAAAGGCCTCCAGTTTTTGCGTGATGTCAGGTTGTTCCGCGGCCTGTGCTCTGAGTTTCGTTAGTTGCTCGGCGATCTCGTCGAACTTCTTGCCGATCGGCGCCAGCTTGAGCCGCAGTTGATATAATTGCCACGAGAGATCGAATTGTTCCCGAAGCTCGGCAACCAACGTTTTAACGCGAGGATCCATTGCGACGGTCATAGGTTGGCTGAAAGTTTTTCCGTCAACTGTCAAGTTAACCGTGTACTCGCCGGGCGCGGCCCATGGTGATGTCGCCCTCGGTGCCGTGTTGCGGTACGTCGCGGAGATTGGAAACTCCGGTTCCACATGCGGGACTGGTGTGTAATGCAGGTCCCACAGAAACCGATGCAGTCCTGCTTTCGTGGAAACCGATTGCTGCGGCCGAATCCAGTAGCTCGGAATTTTGAGCCGCGTCGGCTTGGCCTCGACCGGCGTGTCCGCGCTAGAATATTTTCTAACCGATTGGCCTTTGTCGTCTTTGACCTCGATCGTTACGGGACCGCTCGCGTCTTTCGAAAGTAAATAATCGATCATCGCGCCGTCCGGTGGATTTTCGCCAGCCGGTTCGTCCGGTGGCAACGGCGTATCCGTGTTCAGGTTCGCGCGAACGCGCAAAGCAGTTTGTGGCTTAAACAATACATTTTCGCTGTAGCCGCGGGCCCTGACCGCGGCTGTGCTTGTTGCGGCGATCCTTCCGGGGTCAACGCCCCCGGCTACAGATGGGAGTGGCCGCAGCGGCGTGATGTTATCGAGGACCCAGAACCCGCGACCATGCGTCGCCGCGATGAGGTCGTCGTTCTTGATAATAAGATCGCGCACGGAACTCGCCGGCAGATTCAATCGCAACGATTCCC
Source organism: Verrucomicrobiota bacterium (assembly GCA_046731655.1). Taxonomy (GTDB): domain Bacteria; phylum Verrucomicrobiota; class Verrucomicrobiia; order Chthoniobacterales; family UBA10450; genus Udaeobacter. The sequence goes on from JBKPLM010000211.1 coordinate 2,010, forward strand.
AGTTCGCGCCATCATCGAACGAGACGTAAACACCTTTTTCCGCTCCGGCGAACAGGAGGCCTTTCCGTTTCGGATCTTCGCGAACTGCGTTGATGATTTGCCCGGCCGGTATTCCATTCGCCATTTCCGTCCACGTTTTTCCGCTGTCGTGCGTCGCAAAAATGTGCGGCCGCAGATCGTCGATTCGCAAGGTATTGACCGCTGCGTAAGCGGTGTTCGGATCGAAATGTCCGGCTTCGATCAGCGAAATCTTTTGCCACGCCGAAACAGATGGCGGAGTCACATTGGTCCAGTTTTTACCGCCGTCAGTCGTGAGATGAATCAAACCGTCGTCGGTCCCGCACCAGATCCGGTTCGCTTCGATCGGTGACGGCGCAACTGTGTAAATCACGCCACGCCGGCGAACCTCCTTTGTTGCATCTTCCTTGTATTTTCCAATGCTCGCGGGCAACTCGTAATTGGGTCGCGACAAATCCGGACTGATCTTTTCCCAGTGGTCGCCACGATCGTGTGTTTGCCAAAGCGTGTTCCCAGCGAAGAAAAGCAAATGCGGATCGAGGGGCGAAAAGACAACAGGCTCGGTCCGCAACATACGGAAGTCTTCTGTTTGCACTGGTACCGGCAGTATATTTTGCGCCTGACCCGTGCGGCGATCGAATCGCGTCAGCTTACCGCCAATAATAATGCCTGGATCGATCGGATCGGCAACGACGTAACCATATTCCTCTGCCGCGACCGGCTGCCAATCGCGAAACGTTATCTCGCCCTCATCGCCGCGGCTTTTGATTCCGACCGAACCGCTTTCCTGTTGCCCGCTATAAAGGCGATACGGAAAAGTGTTGTCCGCGCTGACGTGATACAACTGCGCCGTCGGCTGGTTATACCACGAGCTCCAGCTCTTGCCGCCGTTCACGGTGACGATCGCGCCCTGGTCCGAACCGAGAAGAATGATGTCGGGGTTATTCGGATTGATCCAAACATTTTGATAATCGTCGCCGCCGGGTGCGCCGCGCCAGCCGGCCCACGTTTTGCCGCCGTCAGTCGATTTCCAGCAAACCACGCTCGCCGAGTACACGATCTGCGGATTTTTTGGATCGAACCGCACCACCGGGAGATCGCCACCGCCGATTCCAAGTCCCGGCCGCGGATCGTCGGTCGTGCCGCTCCAGGTTTCGCCGCCGTCGTCCGAGCGATAAAGTTTGGCGATCGTCTTTGTCCGGACCGCGGCGAACAATGTTTCCGGCGCGCTCGGCGCAATTGCGATGTTCGCCTGGACGATGCTGCTTGGCAGCCCTTCGGTTAATTGCCGCCACGTTTTGCCGCCGTCGGAGGATTTAAAAATGCCGCCACCGTCTCCGTTGAACACCCCGTTTTCCCACGGTCCTTCGCGCGATTCCCACAGTGCGGCGTAAACAACCTGCGGATTACTCGCATCGATCTGCACATCGCTCGCGCCGACGTTCTCATCGCGATAAAGAACTTTTTCGAACGTGTTGCCGCCATCGAGCGATCGGTAAACGCCGCGTTCTTCGTTAGGCCCGTGGGGATGACCGGCTACGGCAACAAAGATGCGATCCGGATTTTTCGGATCGACAGCCAACTGCGGGATCTGTTGACCGTCGCGCAATCCGAGATGCGCCCACGTCTTTCCGGCGTCAGTCGATTTGTAAATGCCGTCGCCGACCGAAAGATCAGGCCGATGCAGCCCTTCACCGCTGCCAACGTAAACGACGTTCGGATTGGAAATCGAAACCGCGATTGCGCCGACTGATGCTGTCGGCTGATCGTCGAAAATCGGCGTCCACGTCCGACCATAATCTATCGATTTGAAAACGCCGCCATTCACCGGAGCCATGTAGAAAACATTCGGCTGCGACGGGACTCCGGCGATCGCGCGCGTCCGCCCTCCTCGGTAAGGTCCAATATTCCGCCAGTGAAAAATCGAATCGAACTCTCCCGCGCGTGCCTGCCCAATCCCAAGCGCCAAACCGATTACGATTAAATTTCGAATCGATCGCATAAGCCGCCACTTTCTTCTGCGAATCCGAAAGGCGCAATCCTGTAGCCGCTGGCGCTGACTGCGGCCTTCTGCCGTGGTGGCACGCGTGTCGCGTGCGAGGGAATTGCAGCCGGTACGGCTGCCGCTACAATCGCAGCGTCTCCTTTGACTAACTAGTTTTTCAACCTCTCGATTTCTCTCATGGTATCTGCCATAATCTTCGATCTCGACGGCGTGCTCGCCGACTCTGAGCCTTTGTGGAGTGAGATCGATGCGAAATTACTCGCTGAGTACGGAGTCACGTATTGCAGCGAATACCATCAGAACGTGGTCGGGGTGAGCTACCGGCTCGCGGTCGAGTTCTACAAGAAAGCATTTGGCCTCTCCGCGCCCACTGAGGAAATGATGCGGCGTCGGGGTGAGATCGCGACAGAGTTCTTTGCCAATCGGGTCGGCCTCTTTGCCAGCGTTGAAGAAGTGTTGGAAGAACTGCGGGAGATGAAACTGCATCTCGCCGTCGCCACGAGTTCGGTCAGCCAGTCCGCGCGACCATTCTTAGATCGTCATCAACTAACGAAATTCTTCGAGGTCATTGTTACTGGTGAAGAAGTTGAACACGGCAAACCCGCTCCCGACATCTATCAGTGCGCGGCGGACAAACTTGGAATTCCCAGCGACGCATGCCTTGTGGTCGAGGACGCGCTTCCCGGCGTCGACGCGGCCAAGGCGGCGAAGATGCGCGTCGCCGCAATTCCCGACCGGCGGTTTGTAAATCCGAGCGAGTACCAGAAAAAAGCCGACTACGTTCTTGATAGTTTGAAAGAATTGCCGGCGCTTGTTTGCAAAGAGCTGTAGCCGCGGGCGCTGACCGCGGCCGTGCAACTCGTAATTTCCTCAAGTTCCGCCGCAAACAGCGTAGCCCTGACCGCGCAGGTCATCGGCCAGGTCTTTCTCCATTTGAACGGCATGTTCGTACGGCATCGGATTCAAATGCTCGAAAAACTCGGGCAATAATCGAACGCCATATTTTCTGACCAGGCGGGCTGACTTGTACCCGTTCTTGTGATTTTCAAATCGATGATCGACCGGCAATCCGGTCATTCCAACGTAAACGGCCGGCTTAGATGGATCGCGTGCTGGATTGCGCCGCAAGATAGACAAATCCTTCAGTGCAGCTTTGGAGAGTAGAACGACGTAAACGTTGTGGTGGAATTCCGGTTCGGCTGATGGGTGCCGTTGCCGCTTACGACGCACCTTACCCTTTAACTTGGAGAATAATTGCGAGCAACTGATAGAGCGCCGGAGGTACCGAACCTGTCACCGATCGGCTGGTCACAATTGCGCGACTGATTTGGCAAAGCGACACTAAACCCGGCGGAATGTGCTTCCCCCGAAAATGATCGCCAGCCCAAGCAGGATCACTGCCACCGGTACGAGCGGCGCGCCGGTGATGTAAGTGAGCAGGACGAAGAGAATCGCGATGACGGCGAGGATTGTTGCGATGTTGTAGTTCATAGTTTTTATGTCGTGGGGTTTGCCGATGCTACCGTGTGAAGGTTATTGAGAGCAAGATTCTTGAACGGCTGCAAGCCAGGAAGGTTACCGGCGGCTTTCTTTAGACCCAATTTCGATCAGCCGCTTGGTGAGGAATACCAGGCCCGCCATCTGCACCCATTCGGAAACGATGTTTCCGACTACCTGGCCCCATTTGCTCTCCGTATTCATCGATGCAAAAAGGAAGCCCCAGCCGATCCCAGTGATGCCGATGAATATCAGAAGCGAATGCCGATGCAGAAAATCGAGAAATGCGGAACGCTTTTTTCCCTTAACCGGCCGGCTCTCGGCCGATCCGACCTCATACAAAAATTTCGTTCCCAGAATGATGACGACCGAGCCGCTCCAGTCAGCAATGGCATTGCCAAAAAATGCGCCCAGATGGGTCTTTGGATCGAGCATTCGATACCCGACGATCCAAACGATGAGGAGCCCGACCGCAACCATGCTCAGCGAATGGCGGTATAGAAACGAGTGATGGTGTCTGGACATGCAGAAGTATTAGGCTTTTCGTGGTTTTCGCTCGTAAATCACCATGCAGCGGAGTTTTCAATTAGCCAGAGCGCTCGTTTCGATTGCTCGTCCGTCCACACGCGTTTGGCGTTTCACCGCATATCTCCGACTGCAAAATAGAGGTCAACAATTCGAACCGCGAAATGGCTACCCGCGCGCTAAGTAGAAAAGTTCAACTGATTCTCAACGGCAAGGCGGCCGGCATCGACGCGCTCCGGAATGCGATTGAGCAGCAACGAGCAGTCGGGCATCAGATCAAAGTACGAGTAACCGTGAAGAAAGGGGACGCGAGACGGTTCGTGGCGGAAGCAGGCGAAGCGGAGTTGCTGGTTGCCGCCGGTGGGGACGGCACATTGAACGAGGTGGTCCACGGTTTGATGGATCTATCCGAGGGCGCGCGGCCCGCTTTGGGAATAGTCCCACTAGGGACTGCGAATGACTTCGCTAACGGATGCGGCATTCCGCCTGACTCGGAGAAGGCGCTGGCGCTCTGCATGGAAGCTCATGCCGTACCAATCGACATCGGTAAGGCCAATGAGCACTGGTTCCTGAACGCGGCCAGCGGTGGCTTCGGCGCCGAGGTTACAGCGACTACTCCACCCGAACTCAAACGCCTGCTTGGCCACGCCGCCTACACCGTTATGGGTGCAATTCTAGCGGCCAACGTTCGTCATTATCATGGGAAACTCACCTTACCGGGTCGCGAAATCACCGGCAGCGGTCCGGTAGCGATCGTCGGTAATGGTCGTCAGACGGGCGGCGGCATCCAGGTCACTCCGCGCGCGCGCATCGATGATGGCTTGCTCGATGTGCTTGTCGTTCGTCAGATTCCGGCGATGGCGTTGCTCACGGCCGCGCGAGAGTTGCAGGAGCTTTCACCCGATGGCGAGTATATCTCCTACTGGCAAACCCCCTGGGCCGAGGTCTACCCCGAGGAAACCATTCCGGTCAACTTGGATGGCGAGCCTGTACGGTTTTCAAGCGTTCGATATGAAACAGTACCGAAAGCGATTCGGCTGATTGTTCCGCCCATGTGTCCATTATTATCGGCAACCAGCTGAACACCTGTAGCCACGGAGCTATGCGGTGTCTGCGGCAAGAAGGTTCGAATAATTCGAACGCCCCACAGGGGGTGGCTACAACATCTGCGCCCTTATCTCGCCTCAGCTCCCTGGCTACCGTTTCTCTTTACGCACCGCCTCGACGATTTCGCGGATTGCGTGGTAACAAGAGTAACGAAGAGTAACAAGCGCGAGCGCGGAGAAACATGAGGTTACTAATCGCTAAGTAGGCGTCAAAGCCAGGGTGAAGCCAAAGGTAGATAAGCCAGTTCGCTTTGGCATTCGGCTGCTGCGTCTGCGGTGTCGTTTGTCGTGAGAAGCTGTTCCCGACTTGCCGAGTGCAGTTTCTATCTAGCCCTCTCCGCGATCAGGGTGTGAACTTGTAGACCGCCCCGTCGTTTTCATCGCCCCCGTGAACGGTGGCTCCGTAAAAATTTCCGAACCGATCAACTACCATCCCGTTGTAGGCAAACGCGCCATCTGGAGGGCCTTCGAAGGCATGAACTACAGTTTCCATCCACTGACCGCTGCCAATGGGACTTAGCTTAAAGATGGTGCCACTGCCCAAGCCGCCCTCACTCGTAGTCCCATACAGATTGCCGACGCCGTCAGCAACAAGATTGCTGATGGGGCTATTGCCGTCGCCTCCTTCTTGAAAGCTATAAAGCACGCTCTCGTTCCATTCGCCGATAGCCCGAGGAGATAACTGGTAAACAGCGCCGATGCCATTAACTCCGCCGTAATAAGTGGTTCCGTAAATATTGCCTAAACGATCGAACAGCAACGCGCCATAGGGAAAACTCGCGTCTGGCTGACCTCTGAACGAATAAAGCGTTCTGAAATTCCACTCTCCGCCACCGCTAGGCGTCAGCGCGAAAACGACTCCGCTTCCATAAGTGCCGCCGGCAGT